>JAJTBK010000149.1 GCA_021286965.1 Comamonadaceae bacterium
GGCGGCATGAGGAAGTCCACCGAGCGGAACACCCCCTGCTGGAACACCGGGCGCAGCTTGGAAAACGTCAAAAAGCCCTCGTGGCCGTGGTAATGCCCCATGCCGCTGTTGCCCACGCCGCCAAAGGGCAGGGCGTGCTGGCCGGCGTGCAAGAGCGTGTCGTTGATGGTCACGCCGCCCGAGAGCGTTTGCTCCAGGTAGCACTTTTGCAGCGCCTTGTCTTCGCTGAACAGGTACAGCGCCAGCGGGTGCGGCCGGTCGTTGATGTACTGCAGCACTTCCTCTTTCTTCTGGTAGCTCAGGATGGGCAGCAGCGGGCCAAAAATCTCGCGCTGCATGACCTGCATCCCGTCGTGCACGTTGAGGAGCGCCACCGGCGGCATGATGCGCCGCGCCGCGTCGCCCTGTTGGCCGGGGCACAGCGGCACGGCTTGGGCGCCCTGGGCCACAGCGTCTTGCAGCATGGCCTGCAGGCGGTCGTACTGGCGCTGGTCGATGATGGCGGTGTAGTCGCCGTTCAAGAGATCGGGGTAACGCTGCGCGAGGATGCGGCGGGCGTGCTCGATAAAGGCCTGCTCCTGCCCGGCGGGCAGAAACAGGTAGTCCACATTGGTGCAAATCTGCCCGGCGTTGAGCATCTTCACCCACAGGATGCGTTCGGCGGCCTTCTGCAGCGGGTAGTCGGGCGCGACGATGGTGGGCGACTTGCCGCCGAGCTCCAGCGTCACGGGCGTGAGGTGGGCCGCCGCGTTGGCCATGACGGCGCGGCCCGTTTGCGGCGAGCCGGTGAAGAACAGGTGGTTGAACGGCAGCTGCGTGAACAGCGGCCCCAGCGGCTGGCCCGGCCCGGCGTCGTCGTCGGCCAACAGGCACACCTTATCAAGAGGGAAGTAGTTGGGCAGCAGCTTTTGCAGCAAGCGCGCGGTGCGCGCGGAGTTTTCCGACATCTTCACCATGGCCCGGTTGCCCGCCGCCAGCGCGCCAATGAGGGGCTGCACCACCATGGCGATGGGAAAGTTCCACGGCGCGACGATGCCGATCACGCCCACGGGCTGGGGCAGCACGTAGGCGCTGGCCAGTGGGTATTGGGTGATGTCCAGATGGCGCTTTTGCTTTTTCATCCAGCGCGGCAGTTGGCGTATCGCATCCAGCGCCGCTTCCTGGCCTTGCAGCAGCTCGGTGGCCAGGGTCTCGAAGTGGCTGCGGCAGCCGAAGTCGGCATTCACCGCGTCGAGCAGCGCGGCGCGGTTCTCCACCAGCAGGCGGTGCAGGGCGCGCAGGTCGGCGCGGCGCTCGGCCAGGCTGGGGTAGCGGTGCTTGGCAAACGCCGCCTGCTGCGCAGCAAAGGCGTCGCGCAGGAGGGCAGGCAGGTGCGCGGGGATGTGGACGGCTTGCCAGGCGGCGCTGGGGGGGGTGGTGGTCATGGCGTTCCTTTCGAGAGCCGCTCCTGGGCGCGGCGGGCAATGGCGTCGCCCACGGCGCGCGCGAGCTGCGGCGTGTGGCGCGAGAGCCAGGCGGTCAGCGCCGCCTTGGGGGTGTCGGTAATTTCAAACTCGCGCCGCGCAATGCCGCGCAAGAGCGCGGGCACCGAGACATCGAGCGTGCTGCTGCCGGCAAAGGCTTTCATCGCTGCCGAGACGGGGTGCATGGCGCGTTTTTCTGCCACCACCATGGGCGTCAGGATCTCGCCCGGGCAGCACAGGCTCACGTCAATGCCCTGCAGCTTCATTTCATAGCGCAGCGCCTCGGCCAGGCCGCGCACACCGAACTTGGAGGCGCAATACGCCGTGTAGCCAAAGTTGCCCGTCAGCGCCGCCAGCGAGGCGATGAAGGCGATCTGGCTGCCCGGCTGCATCTGCGGCAGCACGGCGGCGGCAAAGTGGCGCGAGCCTTTGAGGTTGACGTCGATCACATGCTCAAAGTCCTGCGCCGACGACGTTTGCAAAGGCCCGTTGTGCAGCACGCCGGCGCTGTGGATGGCGAGATCGGGTGCGCCCAGCTCGCGCACTGCCTGTGCCACGGCGGCTTCGATGGCAGGGGCATTGGCGACGTCGGCGCGGTAGCAGGCAAAGCGCTGCTCCGGCTGGCGTGCGGCGGCGCGCAGCGCGGCGAGCACGGCGCGCGCATCCGAGCGGTTGAAGAGGGCCAGGCTCGCGCCCTCGGCCGCCAGGCGCTGCGCCATGTCGCGGCCGATGCCGCTGCTGGCGCCGGTGAGGAAGACGGTGCGCGGCGCGCCGTGCTTCCAGGGGTAGGTGCTGCCGGTGCTCATCGCCAGTCCTCGCGCAGCAGGTCGGCGCCCTTTTCGCCCACCATGTAGCTGGGCGCGGTGGTGTTGCCGCCGGGAATGTCGGGGAAGATGGAGCTGTCGATCACGCGCAGGCCCGAGAGGCCGTGCACGCGCAGGCGCGCATCGACCACGCTGTCCGTGGCGCTTGGCCCCATGCGGCAGCTGCTGGTGGGGTGGTAGTTGGTGCCGGCCACGTTGCGGCAGAACTGGGCGTAGTCCTCGTCGCTGCGGCAGTGGGCGGTGCGCAGGTCGGCCTTGACGCGCGCTTTCATCGTCGGCGTGTCGTACACCTGGAGCACGCGGCGCACGCCGGCCACCATGGTGGCCAGGTCGTCCGGGTGCGAGAAATAGCGGTAGTCGATGGCGGGCGCATCCTCCCAGCGGGGGCTGGCAATTTGCACGCTGCCCCGGCTTTTGGGGTGCAGCAGCAGCACGTGGGTGGACAGGCCGTGCTTGGCGTAGATGTCGCGCCCGTGGTCCATGGCCAGGGCGATGACGAATTCGTACTGGATCTCGGGCAGGGGCGAATTGGGTGCCAGGCGCATGAAGCCCGTGACCTCGGCAAAGTTGGTGGTGCACATGCCCCGGCGCTCCTGCCGCCAGCGGCGCATGGCGCGCCACAGGTTGACCGCGCCGGTGGGCGAGATGCCGACCAGATTCGGGTCGCCCGGAATGTGGTGGCCCAGGATCACGTCCAGGTGGTCTTGCAAATGCTGGCCCACGGCCGGCAGGTGCGCCACCTGCGCAATGCCCAGGCGCTGCAGCAGTGCGCCATCGCCCACGCCCGAGAGCTGCAGCAGCTTGGCCGAGAGCAGGCCGCCGCTGCTCACAATCACCTCTTTGCGCGCGCGGATCTGGCGTTTTTGCCCCGCCTGCACCACCTCCACGCCCACGGCACGCGTTCCCTCGAACAGGATGCGCGTGGCCGGGCTGTCGCACTGCAGCTGCAGGTTGGGGCGTTGGCCCAGGTGCGGCAGGATGTAGGCTTGGCCCGCGTGGTGGCGCTCGCCGCCCTTCATCATCACCTGCGTGGGGCGAAAGCCGTCTTGCGCCGCGCCGTTCAGATCCGGGTTGTAGGGCCAGCCCGCCTCCTGGCAGGCTTGGCGCAGCGTGGCGTGCCAGGGGTTGTCGGTGCGCAATTCCTCCACCCACACCGGGCCGCTATCCCCGTGCAGCGGGTCGCCGGCAAAGGTCTGGTTGTTCTCGCTTTTCTTGAAGTAGGGCAGCACGTCGCTCCAGCCCCAGCCGGGATTGCCGGCGGCGGCCCAGCGGTCGTAGTCGAGCGGGTTGCCGCGCATGTACATCAGCATGTTCAGCGACGTGCCCCCGCCCAGGCCGCGCCCGAGCGGGTTGTACGACACGCGCCCGTTCAGGCCGGGGTCGGGCAGGCTGTTGAAGCCCCAGTTGTAGGCGCTGGCCTTGGTGCCGTAGGCGAGCGCGCCGAGTGCGGCGTTGCTGCCCAGCAGCCCTTGGCGCTGGCCTGGCCCGGCTTCGAGCAGCAGCACGTTGTGGCGCGGGTCTTCGGACAGCCGCGAGGCTACGGCGCAACCGGCGGGGCCGGAGCCGATGACGATGAAGTCGTAATCCATTGTTGCTCCTTGTTTTGTAGCTGCTTGCGCTTTATGGATGGGCGCTAGAGCCGTTTTTTATTCAATATTTACCGCTGCCAATGTGCCGCGCCGCCGCCCGTGCCGTGAGGATGCAGCCGGGCAAAAACGTGCCCTCCAGCGAGCGCTTGCCGCTGGCGCCGCCGCCGCCAAAGCCCGCCGCCTCGCCCACGCAGTACAGGCCGTCGATGGCGCTGCCTGCGGCATCGAGCACGCGGCTGTGCAAATCGGTCTGCAGCCCGCCCAGGCTTTTGCGCGTGATGAGCTGGGTGTGGATGGCGATGAACGGCCCCGCACCCGGCTGCTGCAGCGGCGCGGGTTTGCAGGTGCGCAGGCTGTCGGGGCGCCACTGGCGCGCCTGCAGGATGCGGCGCACCTGGGCGTCGTCCTCGGGCTTGCCGCCGCCGCTGAAATGCGCGTCAAAGGCGTTCGCCGTGGCCTGCAGCACGGCGGGCTGGACGTCGTGCGAGGCGGTGAGCGCGTTCATCCGGCCCGCGAGCTCGGCCAGCGTGTCGGCGACGATGAAATGCGGGCTCTGCGCCGCCATCTGGTCCACCAGGCGGTGGTTGCCCAGCAGCGTTTCCTTGACAAAGCGCAGGAACTGCCGGTCGCGGATGCGCGGGTTGTGCTCGGCGCCGGAGACGGCAAATTCCTTGAGCGCAATGCGCCGGTTTAAAAGCTGCCAGGTCCAGGGCTTTTCCTGCGCGGCCACCTGCTGGCACAGCCAGTGGGTGTCGAAGCCCGTCACCAGCGGCTCGGGCCCGATGCGCTCGCCCCGGTGGTTCAGCCACAGCGCCGACTTGCACGGAATGAGCGACAGCCCATGGCCCGGGAAATGCGGGAACGGGTGCGGAATGCCGGCGGCGTAGTTCCACATCTCGCCCGCGTGCGTGATCTGCGCGCCCACATGCTCGGCCGCCCAGTGGTGCATACGCCCGTCGGCAAACGGGTGCGCGCCGTTGAGCATGGTGGCGGGCATCGGCCGGCCTTGAGGCCAGTTGCGCCGCACCTCCGCGTGGCTGCCGTTGATGCCGCCCATGGCCAGCACCACGGTGGGGGCGGCAAGGCGCACTTCGCGCCCCGTGGCCTCATCGACCGCCACCGCGCCCGAGAGCCTGCCGCCGGTGTGCTCCAGCTTCGTCACGCGGTGGCCGTGCAGCAGCGTCAGACGCCCGCCCTGGCCAGCGGCGCGCATCTGCTCGATCAGGCGCAGCGTCATGAAGCGCGAGGTGCCCCAGACGATGTGGTAGCGCGCCACGCTGTTGCCGTCGCCGTTCATGCCGCGCTCGACCAGGTTGACGGCGGGCATGAAGCTGATGCCTTCTTTCAATAGCCAGTCGTACACCTGCGCCCGTGACTGCTCGACGTAATAGCGCGCCCATTGCTGGGGGTGGGTGTCGGTGGGGTCGAGCTCGCCAAAGCGCTGCCAATCGGCGAGCGCGCGTTCGGGCGAGTCGGCAATCTTCATCTTCGCCTGCAAGGGCGTGCCCACCAGCGCCATGCCGCCAAAGGCCCACAGGGCCAGGCCGCCCAGGCGCTCGGGCTGGTCGCGGTCGACGAGCGCCACGCGCTGGCCCGCGCGCAGTAATTCGAGCGCGGTGACGATGCCCGCCAGCCCGCCGCCGATGACCAGGGTGTCTGTTTTGATATCTGCCATGTCCGGTTGTCTCCTGGGGGGACGATAGCGACAGATGAGGAAGATCGATTGATTTTGAAAGACGGGATAATTGACTTTACAGGCCGATTTTTGCCTGCGGCATGGCGGGACGCTGACGCTAGACTCCCAACGCGCAAGCGAAAGAACACCGTGACGGTGGCCTGAGAGACTGAGCCACCGCACCAAGCAAGGATGGATGGGCGCAATGCCAACACTGAACTGGATCGGCAAAGACGCCGTTGTCAAACACCACAAAAACGTACCGTTTCGGCTGCTGGAGCCCGTAGCGGAGCTTTCCTGCGGGCCGGCGCAAGGCAAGGATGGAGGCAACCTCATCGTGCAGGGCGACAACCTGCACGCGCTCAAAGCCCTGCTGCCGCGCTACGCCGGGCAGGTCAAGTGCATCTACATCGACCCGCCCTACAACACCGGCAACGAGGGCTGGGTCTATAACGACAACGTCAACAGCCCGGAGATTCGAAAGTGGCTGGGCGAGGTGGTCGGCAAGGAGGGCGAGACGCTGGACAGGCATGACCGCTGGCTGTGCATGATGTATCCGAGATTGGTATTGCTGAAACAGTTTTTGCGTGAGGATGGCGCGATTTTTGTGTCGATTGACGATAACGAGGTGGCGACGCTGCGGTTGTTGATGGATGAAATTTTTGGAGCGGGAAATTTCGTTACTTCAATTGCGTGGCATAAACGTGTATCACCAGCAAACGATGCTAAATATTTTAGCAGTGATCTTGATTTTATTTTGATTTATGCCAAACGAATAGATTCTTGGAAGCCCAATAGATTGGTCATGAATTCATCGCAATTGGGTAATTATAAAAATCCAGATGGAGATGATCGAGGTAATTGGAATTCTTCGGCTTATACTTGTGCAAAAACTGCAGAGGAGCGCCCAAATCTTTATTATCCAATAATTCAACCTAATACTGGCAAGGAAATTTGGCCAAGCAAGATTCGTGTGTGGGCTTATGAGCTAAAAACACATCTTCAGCATGTAGCAGATAAAATGATTTATTGGGGGGTTGATGGAACATCAGAAAAGCCCCGATTAAAAAAATTCCTAAGTAACGCGAAGATGGTTGTTCCCCGAAGTTTTTGGACTTCAGATGATGCGGGTCACAATCAAGAAGCCAAAGTCGAATTGAATGATTTTGGGTTTGATGAATATTTCGCAACGCCAAAACCTACGCGCCTTATACAGCGTATTATTCAAATTGCCACCGATAAAAATTCTATTGTTTTGGATAGTTTTTCCGGATCGGGCACTACCGGCCATGCCGTCCTAAAGCAAAACGCCGAAGATGGCGGAAGCCGCCGTTTTATCCTTGTCGAAATGGATGAAAACATCGCCGAAAACGTCACCCGCGAGCGCGTCAAACGTGTCGCTGAGGGCTATACCAACGACAAGGGGCAGGTCGTCGAGGGACTTGGCGGCGGCTTCCAGTTCTGCCGCCTCTCCGCCGAACCGCTGTTTGACGCCGATGGGCAGATCCGCAGCGATGTGACATTCGCACAACTGGCCGATTTTGTCTGGTTCGCTGAAACCGGCACAGGCTTCACGGGTTCGGCCGATTCACCGCTGCTGGGTATCCACGAAGGTCGCGCCATTTACCTGCTTTACAACGGCATTCTTAAAGACAAATCCGTCGCAGGCGGGAATGTGCTGACCGGCCCGGTGTTCGAGGTGCTGCCCAAGTTCGCCGGCCCGAAAGTGATCTACGCCGCTGCCAACCGCCTGGGCGCGCGCGCCGCCCGCGAAGGCATCACCTTCAAGCAGACGCCTTACGCGCTGGAGGTGTGAGGTGGCGCAAGACTTGAAAGTCATCATCATTGCCGGGCCCAACGGCGCAGGCAAAACCACGTTTGCCCGCGAGTTTCTGCCCCACGAGGCGGCTTGCCCAGTGTTTGTCAACGCCGACCTGATTGCGGCGGGGTTGTCGCCCTTTGATGTGGAGGCTGCGGCCCTGCAGGCGGGGCGCTTGATGCTGCAAGAGTTGGAGCGGCATTTTCAGGCGCGGCGCAGTTTTGCTTTTGAAACCACCTTGTCAGGCCGCACCTGGTTACGCCATATCGGGCGTTGGCAGGCTGCAGGGTACCGGGTGGAGCTGATTTTTTTGCGTCTGAAAAGTGCTGACGAGGCCGTGGCGCGGGTGCAGCAACGGGTGCTGCAAGGCGGGCACGATATTCCCGAAGCGGTGATTCGGCGCCGCTTTGCTGCGGGGCTGGACAATTTTCATCGCCATTACGCCCCTGCTGTGGATGCCTGGGCGCTGTATGACAACGCGGGCGAAGCG
>JAJTBK010000199.1 GCA_021286965.1 Comamonadaceae bacterium
CCCGCTCGTGTTGGCGATTTGTGCCTCCAGCTGCGCTTGGGGTTGGGCGACCAGGAGGCTGCTCTGGCCGTTGGCGCCGGCGATCTGGGCTTCGAGTTCGAGGTTCCAATCCGCAGCGCTCACGAGGCCAGGGGCGGCGGCGGATGTTGGGGCGCTGGCATAGAGGTTGATGATCTTGCGTTGACCAGGTTGCAAATCCTGCAGCTGGGCGCTCAAGACAGCAAAACGTGCCGAGCCGTTGCGGTGTGTGGCAATTTCGTCGGCTTGCAGCGGGATGCTGTTGCCATCGACTTTGGCCACCAGGGATTGGGTGGCCGGGAGCCAATCACCGGCCTTGAACGGTTGCCCGAAGGTAACGGGCGTCGCCCCCTGGGGTTGCCCACTGGTGGCTGCGACTTCGATGCAGGTAATGGCGTCGCTGGCGCATTGGAAGGGCAGCTTGACGATATTGCCAGGGGCCGGAGGCAGCGTCGGCGCCGGTGGCAGCGTGGGTGCTGGCGGCAGGCTGGTGGTGGGCGGGGGGAGCGTTGCCGTGGGCGCTGCGGGCAATTCCCCACTTTTGCCGCCGCCGCAGGCCGAGAGCGCGGCCAGGAACAGCAGGCTGGAGAGATGGCGCTGTAGCGGGCCAGGCGGCAAGGGGGCGAGGAGGAGTTTCATGCGTTGTCTCTGCCAGCGGCGGCCGACGGGGGAAAACCCGCCGTCCCGCAACGGTAAGTGTGCGCTGACGACGAGGCGCCCCATTTTGGGCGCTGTGCCGCTGGAGTGCGCAACGGTTTGTCACGGCGTGCGGTGATGAACGCACAAAGATACATATGGCGGTGGGCGCATACATATCAGCGGCTGCTGACGCCATCGCGCAGCACCCGCCGGTATTGCACTGCTTCGGCCACATGTGCGGTCTCGGTAGTGGGGCTGCTGGCCAGGTCGGCAATCGTGCGTGCCACGCGCAGGGTGCGGTGGGTGGCGCGTGCCGACCATCCCAGGCGGGTGGCAGCCGCCTGCAAGAAGCTGGCGGCGGTGGGCGCCAGGGCCAGGTGGGTATCGAGCTCCTGGCCCTGCAGGCGGTGGTTGGCGCAGTCCTGGCGTGCCAGGGCCCGCGCCCGTGCCTGCGCAACCCGGGAGCGCACGGCGCTGCTGCTCTCGCCGCTGCCGTGCTGCAGCAGCTCGGCCGCTGGCAGGGCCGGTACTTCGACGTGCAGGTCGATGCGGTCGAGCAGCGGGCCGCTCAACTTGCCCTGGTAGCGCGCAATTTGCTCGGGCGTACAGCGGCAGGGCCGCTGTGGGCTGCCGGCAAAGCCGCAAGGGCAGGGGTTCATGGCGGCGATGAGCTGAAAGCGGGCCGGGAACTCGGCGCGCTGCGTGGCGCGGGCGATGGTGATGCGGCCTGTTTCCAACGGTTCGCGCAGGGCTTCGAGGGCGCTGCGGGCAAACTCCGGAAATTCGTCGAGGAACAGCACGCCCTCGTGGGCGAGCGAGATTTCACCCGGCCTGGGCGGCGAGCCGCCACCGACCAGGGCCACGGCGCTGCTGGTGTGGTGCGGATGGGCCGTGGGGCGCTGCATCCACTGCGCCGGCGCAAAGCGTCCGGCCAGGCTGGCAATGGCGGCGCTTTCGAGTGCCTGCTCCACGTCCATGGCCGGCAGCAGGCCGGCAAAGCGCTCGGCGAGCATCGATTTGCCGGCTCCGGGCGGGCCGACGAGCAGCAAGCCATGGCCTCCGGCGGCGGCAATCTCCAGCGCCCGGCGCGCTGCGCCCTGGCCCTTGACATCGGCCAGATCGGGGCCGGCTGGGGTGCTCGTGGGGGTGTCGGCCTGTACGCGTTGCCAGTCGTCGGACGGCTGATCGGCGGCGCCGGCGGCGCTCACCGGCAGCAGCTGGCGCACGACGTCGAGCAGATGCCGGGCGCGGTAAACCTCGGTGCCAGGCACCAGTGCGGCTTCTTCCGCACTTCCCGGGGGGAGTACCAGGCGCACCTGCACGCCCTGGCTGCGCAGCGCCAGGCTGGTGGCGAGGGCGCCGCGCACCGGGCGCAGCTGGCCCGACAGCGAGAGTTCGCCGGCAAACTCCCAGCCGGCCAGGCGGGCGGTATCGATCTGCCCGCTGGCGGCGAGGATGCCCAGGGCGATGGGCAGGTCAAAGCGTCCCGAATCCTTGGGCAGGTCGGCTGGCGCCAGGTTGACGGTGATTTTCCTGTTGCTTGGGAATTCCAGCCCGGCGTTCTGCAGCGCCGAGCGCACCCGCTCGCGAGCCTCTTTGACCTCGACCTCGGCCAGGCCCACCAGGGTGAAGCTGGGCAAGCCATTGGCCAGGTGCACTTCGACGGTCACGGCGGGGGCCGCCAGGCCGAGCAGGGCACGGCTTTGCACCAGGGCGAGACTCATGGACGGTTCCTTTCGTGTCAATCCTCGGTCGTTTCCTGCTTGAGCTGCAGCGCTTGTTCGTATAGCGCATTGCGCGCGGCGCCGGTGATGTCGGCGGCCAGGCGCACGGCGGTTTTCAGCGGCAACTCGGCCAGCAGCAGGCGCAGCACGCGCAGGCTCGCACCGTCGTCGGTGGCGATGGATGTGGGATGCAGCAGCACCACGAATTCACCGCGCTGGCGTTGGGCATTGTCTGCCAACCAGGGGGCGACGGCGCTTGCCGGCAGGGTGGTGATTTCTTCGAATTGCTTGGTCAGCTCGCGCGCCAGGGTGATGCGGCGCGTGCCCAGCACGGCCAGGGCCTGCGCCAGGTCGGTGATGCGGTGCGGGGCTTCGAGCAGCAGCACGCAGCGCGGCTCCTGCTGCAGGGCGGCGACGGCACTGGCGCGCTCGGCGTTCTTGCTTGGCAGAAAGCCGGCAAAGACAAAGCCGCCGGCCTCGGGCGTGGCGGCCACGGCGCCGGCCACGCTCAGGGCGCTGGTGACGCTGCTGGCGCCCGGCAGCGGCAGGGCGCGCAGGCCGGCGGCCTGCACGCAGGCCACCAGGCGGGCGCCGGGGTCGCTCACGCCGGGGGTGCCGGCGTCGCTGACGTAGGCCACGCGCTGGCCGGCCTGCAGGCGCGTGAGCACCGCCTGGGCGGCTTCCTGCTCGTTGTGCTGGTGCAGCGCCAGCAGCTGCGCGCCTGGGCGCTCGATGCCGTAGCTGCGCAGCAGTGCCTGGGTGTGGCGCGTGTCCTCGCAGGCAATGGCATCGGCGAGCTGCAGCACGTGCAGCGCGCGCAGCGTGATGTCGGCCAGGTTGCCGATCGGGGTGGCGACGACGTAGAGCGCGCCCTGCGGATAATGCTGGGCGGCGGCGGCCTCGTGGGCGGCGGTCAGGGCAGAGGCAAAGGAGGCGCTCAATGGGGTTCCTTGAAAAATGGCGGCAGGGCGGGGCCAGCACGCGGACGCTGGGCGCCGCCGCCGAAGACCGGGCCTTGCGGCATCTGCAGCAGGCTGGGCTGCAGCTGGTGCAGCGTAATTATCGAACGCCAGGGCGCGGCGGTGGCGAGATCGATCTGGTGCTGCGCGCCCCCGACGGCACGCTGGTGTTCGTCGAAGTACGCAGCCGCGCCAGTACGGCTTATGGTGGGGCCGGTGCCAGCATCGGCGTGGCCAAGCAGCGGCGCATCGTGTTCGCCGCGCGCCATTACCTGGCGCGTTACGCCAGCCTGCCGCCCTGCCGCTTTGACGCCGTGCTGGTGCACGGCGAGCAGGTGCAGTGGTTGCCAGGGGCCTTCGATTTGGGTGCGGGTTGACAACTTTTTGCTACAAACCCTGTAGCGCCTGCGCCGCTATCATTGCGGCCCATGCTCGAACAACGCATCCAACAGCATTTCATCGACAGCGCCGACCTGAAATACCAGTCGGCCCAGGCCCTGGGCCAACCCATTGCTGCCGCCGTGCAGGCGCTGCTGGCGTGCCTCACCAGTGGCGCCAAGCTCCTGGCCTGCGGCAGCGGTGCCTCGGCGGCGCAGGCGTGCCAGCTGGCGGCCCTGTGTGTGGCCGGCTTTGAGCGCGAGCGTCCGGAGCTGGCGGTGTTGGCGTTGAGCGAGGCCTCGGCGCTGCAAACCTCGGCCTCGGGCCTGCTCGATGCCAGCCAGGGCCTGGCGCGCCAGGTGCGGGCCCTGGGTCAGGCGGGCGACGTGCTGCTGCTGCTGTCCGTGGGCGGCAGCGAGGCCGCCATTCTGGCTGCCGTGGCGGCGGCGCATGAGCGTGACATGAGCGTGATCGCGCTCACCGGCCGCACCGGCGGCGAGCTGGCGGCGCTGCTGCGCGAGACCGATGTCTGGATTGCCGTGCCGCACGAACGTGCGGCGCGGGTGCGTGAAGTCCACAGCCTGGTGCTGCACTGCCTGTGCGACGGTGTGGATGCGCAATTGTTGGGTGAACCGGAGGTACCGTGATGACAAAGCAAAGCAATCGATGGGTGTGCACGTTGCTGGCGGCCGCCGCCCTGGGGGCCGGGCTGAGTGCCTGCGTGCCCTTGGTGGTGGGGGGCGCGGCCGTGGGCGCAATGGTGGCGGTCGATCGCCGCACCTCGGGCGCGCAGCTCGACGATGAGGGCATCGAGCTGCGGGCAGGCAACCAGATTTTTGGTATGTACGGCGACCGCGCCCATGTCAACGTCACCAGCTGGAACCGCCAGGTGCTGCTGACTGGCGAGGTGCCGACGCAGGAGGATGGCCACAAGGTGGCGCAGGCCGTGCGGGGGCTGCAGAACGTGCACGCCGTGGTCAATGAATTGGTGGTGGCACCACCATCGTCGCTGTCGCAGCGCTCCAACGACACCTTGCTCACGGGCAAGGTCAAGGCCAGCTTCGTTGATGCCAAGGATGTGATGAGCGGCGCCTTCAAGGTCGTGACCGAGCGCGGCGTGGTGTATCTGATGGGCCGCGTGACCCAGCGCGAAGCGCAGCGCGCCTCCGATATTGCGCGTGGCGTCAGCGGCGTTGCCAAGGTGGTGCGGGTGTTCGAGCTGATTTCCGAGCAGGAGCTGGCCAGCAGCCAGCCCAAGCCGGCGCCAGCGCACGACGCCACCCCGGGCCAGGTGCAGGGCCAGCCCCTGGCGCCGATGCAGTAGCGCCCGAGGTCAGCGCAGGCGGGTGATGAGGCTGGAAGTATCCCAGCGCCGCCCGCCTTGCTGCTGCACGTCGGCGTAGAACTGATCGACCAGGGCCGTGACGGGCAGGCGGGCGCCGTTCTTCTGTGCCTCGGCCAGCACCAGGCCCAGGTCCTTGCGCATCCAATCGACGGCAAAGCCGAAATCGAAACGGCCCTCGGCCATGCTGCGGCCCCGGTTGTCCATTTGCCAGCTTTGCGCTGCGCCCTTGCCGATGACGTCGAGCACGCGCGGCAGATCCAGTCCGGCGCGCTGGCCGAAAGCGATGGCCTCGGACAGCCCCTGCAGCAGGCCGGCAATCGCAATCTGGTTCACCATCTTCGTCAGTTGCCCGGCGCCGCTGGCACCCATCAGGGTGCAGGCGCGGGCGTAGGCCATGATGACCGGCTCGGCGCGGGCAAAGGCAGCGCCGTCGCCGCCGCACATCACCGTCAGCTGACCGTTCTCGGCCCCGGCCTGACCGCCGGAGACGGGGGCATCGAGGAACTCCAGCCCCAGGCTGTGCGCCTGGGCGTAGAGCGCGCGCGCGACCTCGGCGGAGGCGGTGGTGTGATCGACGAACAGGGCGCCAGCGCCCATGCCGGCAAAGGCGCCTTCTGGCCCCAGGGTCACGGCGCGCAGGTCGGCGTCGTTGCCGACGCAGCACAGCACGAGTTGTGCGCCCTGCGCCGCCGCTGCCGGTGTTGCCGCATGTTTTACGGCGCCAGCGCTTGCGTACTGCGCGCACCATGCTATTGCTTTGCTAGCAGTGCGGTTGTACACCGTGACCTGGTGCCCGGCGCGCGCCAGGTGGCCGGCCATGGGCGCGCCCATGACCCCCAGGCCAAGGAAGGCGATGCGTTGCGGTGCGATGGGGGCGTAGGAGCGGGGAGCGTTCATGGTCAGACGATGGCGAAGTTTTCCGTGCCCGAGGCCAGATCAGAGCTTTTGGCGCGCTGGCTTGAGAGCTTGATCTGCAGGCGCAGGTCGTTGAGCGAGTCGGCGTTGCGCAGTGCATCCTCGTAGGTGATGACGTTGGCCTCGAACAGGTCGAACAGCGCCTGGTCGAAGGTCTGCATTCCGAGGTTGCGGCTTTTCTTCATGATCTCCTTGATTTCGGAGACTTCGCCCTTGAAGATCAGGTCAGAAATGAGCGGTGTGTTGAGCATCACCTCGACGGCGGCGGCGCGGCCCTTGCCGTCCTGCTTGGGCAGGAGGCGCTGCGAGACCATGGCGCGCAGGTTCAGCGACAGATCCATCAGCAGCTGCGCGCGGCGTTCCTCGGGGAAGAAGTTGATGACGCGGTCGAGCGCCTGGTTGGCGCTGTTGGCGTGCAGCGTGGCCAGGCACAGGTGGCCGGTTTCGGCAAACGCCACCGCGTGCTCCATGGTTTCGCGGTCGCGGATCTCGCCCATCAGGATGACGTCGGGCGCCTGGCGCAGGGTGTTTTTCAGTGCGGCTTCCCAGCTGTCGGTGTCGAGCCCGACCTCGCGCTGCGTGACGACGCAGTTCTTGTGCGGGTGCACGAACTCCACCGGGTCTTCGATGGTGATGATGTGGCCGAAGGAGTTTTCGTTGCGCCAATCGACCATGGCGGCGAGCGTCGTCGATTTGCCCGAGCCGGTGGCGCCGACCATGATGCACAGGCCGCGCTTGGTCATGGCCACTTCCTTGAGCACCTGGGGCACGCCCAGGCCATCGATGGTCGGCAGCGTCAGCGGGATGGTGCGCAGCACCAGGCCGACGCGTCCCTGCTGGATGAAGGCGTTGACGCGAAAGCGGCCAATGCCGGC
>JAJTBK010000204.1 GCA_021286965.1 Comamonadaceae bacterium
TGCCTTTTCACAAGTGGATAAGGGCTGGGGCGAGCTGGAGTCGGCGGCGCGCAAGGCACGCGAGCTGGTGCAGCAGATGCTCGCGCAGCAGCTGGTGGGCACAGCCCCGTGGCTGCTCAATGTGAACATTCCCAACATGCCCTACGCGGCACTGCGCCCGCTCAAACTCTGCCGCCTGGGGCGGCGCCATGCTGCACAGCAGGTGATTACGCAGCAAAGCCCGCGCGGCGAGACCATGTACTGGATCGGCGGCGCCGGCGCTGCCAAGGACGCTGCCGAGGGCACGGATTTTCATGCCACGGCGCAGGGCCATGTGGCGGTGACGCCGCTGCAGGTCGCTCTGACCGATCACGACCACCTGGCCGACTGGGCCCAAACAGCGGCGCGCCTGGCCAGCGGCGCGGCGCAGGAGGGTTGATGCAGCCGCGCCGCCCGGGTTTTCCAGCCCGTCTGCCGCCGCTGCAACCCGGTACGGCGCGCGCGCCGGCGGCCGTGCCGCTGGCGCCAGCGGCACGGCCCCAGGGCGTGGGGCTCGATTCTGCTGCCGTGCGTGCGCGCATGGTGCAGCGCCTGGCGGCAGCCGGCATCCAGGCGCTGCCGGTCCTGCAGGCACTGCAGGATGTGGAGCGCCACCGGTTCGTCGATAGCGCCCTGGTCAACCAGGCATACGAGGACACCAGCCTGCCCATCGGTCTGGGCCAGACCATCTCCAAGCCCAGCGTGGTGGCGCGCATGGTGCAGCTGCTGCTGGGCGCGCCCGCCGCTGCGGCCGGGTTGGGGCGGGTGCTGGAGATCGGCACCGGCTGTGGTTACCAGGCTGCGGTGCTTGCGCGCGTGGCGCGCGAGGTGTACTCGATGGAGCGCCTGCGCGGCCTGCACGAGCGTGCGCGCGCCAACCTGCGGCCACTGCGCCTGGCGAACGTACACCTGATTTTTGGTGACGGCATGGAGGGCTATGCCCAGGGGGCACCGTACGCCGGCATCATCGCCGCCGCTGGCGGCGAAGCTGTGCCGCCAGCCTGGTATCAGCAACTGGCGGTGGGCGGGCGCCTGGTGGCCCCCCTGGCCGACAGCCGGGGGCAGCAGGCGCTGCTGGTGGTGGATAAAACCGAGCATGGTTTTCAGGAGAGCCTGCTCGAAGCGGTTCATTTTGTCCCCCTAAAATCGGGGGTTGCCTGAAGGGATTTGTCTATGTTGGTTTCGCGTGCTGGGTGGCTGGGGAGTTCGATCGCATTGGCGGCAGCGGTGCTGCTGGCCGGTTGCGGTACCTCGCTCAACCGGGCTCCGGTGGAAGATCGTGGCACGGCTGCGGGGGCGATCAGCGCCCACCCCGGCCAGGTGGTGGATGCGCCTAAGCCCTTGCCTGGGGCGGAAAATGCCGGCAAGCCCGGCTACTACAGCGTCAAGCCCGGTGATACGCTGATCCGTATTGGCCTGGAGAACGGCCAGTCGTGGAAAGACATTGCACGCTGGAATAACCTCGAGAACCCGAACCTGATCGAAGTCGGCCAGGTGCTGCGCGTGGTGCCGCCCGGCGCTGCCGTGGCGGCGGCGCCAGTGGCGCCGGCGGTGGTGGGTGATAACGGCGTCGTCACGCGCCCGGTGGGCTCCTCGGCTGTGGCGCCGGCGGGGCCAGCTGCCGCTCCCGTGCCGGTTCCGGCAGCGAGTGCTGAAGATGGCGTGGCCTTTGTCTGGCCGGCATCCGGCAGCCTGCTGGCGGGGTTTGATGAGGCGCGCAACAAGGGCTACGACATTGGCGGCAAGGCGGGCGATCCGGTGCTCGCTGCGGCCGATGGGCGCGTGGTTTACGCCGGTGCCGGGCTGCGCGGTTACGGCAATCTCGTCATCCTCAAGCACAACAACACGTATCTGACGGCTTATGCGCACAACCAGACGCTGCTGGTCAAGGAAGACCAGAGCGTGCGCAAGGGGCAAAAAATTGCCGAAATGGGCAGCACCGACGCCGATCGCGTCAAGCTGCACTTTGAGATCCGCCGCCAGGGCAAGCCGGTCGATCCCTCGCGCTACCTGCCGGCGCGTTGATGACCGGATTGCACAGCGAGCTGCACCTGGAAGAGGGGGAGGACGCCGCCTGGGATGGGGCGCCGTCCGAGCTGCGCCAGGTGGCGGTCACGCTGGCGCAGCATGGCCTGCGCCTCGATAAGGCGCTGGCCGGACTGGTGCCCGAGCTCTCGCGCAGTTACCTGCAGCAGTTGCAGGCGCAGGGGCTGGTGCAGGTGGCGGGGGTGGTTTGCCTCAAGCCGGCGCACAAGGTCAAGGCCGGCGATTCGCTGCAGATCGAAATCCGCCCAACGCAGCAAAGCCAGGCCTTCAAGCCCGAGGCCATGGCGCTGGATGTGGTGTACGAGGATGCGCACCTGCTGGTGCTGCATAAGCCCGCCGGCCTGGTGGTGCACCCGGCGCCAGGCAATTGGAGCGGCACCTTGCTCAATGGCCTGCTGGCGCGTGATCCGGCGGCGCAGCTGCTACCGCGTGCCGGCATCGTGCACCGGCTCGACAAAGATACCAGCGGCCTGATGGTGGTGGCGCGCGAGCGCAGCACCATGGACGCTCTGGTGCGCCTGATCGCCGCACGCGAGGTCAGCCGCCAGTACCTGGCGCTGGCGCACCGCCCCTGGCAGGGCGCTCCCGAGCGCAGCGTGCAGGCTCCGGTCGGGCGCGATCCACGCAACCGCCTGCGCATGGCGGTCGTCGATCTGGCGCACCATGCCGGCAAGAGTGCGCGCACCGACATGCAGCTGTGGGCCGGCAACGAGCAGGGTTGCCTGGTGCATTGCAAACTGCACACGGGGCGCACGCACCAGATTCGGGTGCACATGGCCTCCATTGGCCACCCCTTGCTGGCCGACGTGCTGTACGGCGGCACGCCGGCAGCTGGAATGCAGCGCCAGGCCCTGCACGCCTACCGCCTGGCGTTTGCCCACCCGGTCGATGGCCGGGCGCTGGCATTCGAGGTGCCGCTGCCGGCAGATATGCTGCAAGCCATGGGGCAATGGGGGCTGCGCTACAATTTCGGCTGACGGCCCATTGGCCGGTTTGTCCTTGATGCCCGGGCCCCTGCCTTTGCCCGCCGGCCCGTAGCGCAGCGCAGTTTTTGTCCCCCTGTGTGGGTTTCTCTTGTGCGCTGGCGTTCGCTTCTCCTACTGAAAACCGCTGAACCATGAACTCGGTGGATGCCAAACGGGTCCTTGAGACCGCTTTGATTTGTGCCCAGCAACCAGTTGGCCTGCGTGATTTGCGCCTGCTGTTTGCCGATCAGCTGGGCGCCGACAGCGTCAAAAGCCTGCTGCAGGAATTGCAGCAGGACTGGGCGCTCAAAGGTGTGGAGCTGGTGTGCGTGGCTTCGGGCTGGCGTTTTCAAAGCCGCCCGCAGATGCGCGAGTACCTCGATCGCCTGCACCCGGAAAAGCCACCGCGCTACACCCGGGCGGCGCTGGAGACGCTGGCCATCATTGCCTACCGCCAGCCGGTGACGCGCGGCGACATCGAGGACATTCGCGGCGTCACGGTCAACAGCCTGATCCTGAAACAGCTCGAAGACCGGGGCTGGGTCGAGGTCATAGGCCACCGTGAAACCGTCGGCCGTCCGGCCTTGTTTGCCACCACGCGCCAGTTTCTGGACGACCTGGGCCTGCAATCGCTCAACCAGCTGCCGATGCTGGAAGACCCGCGCAGCCAGGCCCACGTGCTGCAGGTGCTGGGCCAGCCCGAGGAGGGCGCCCCGCCTGCCGATCTTTTTACCGCCCTTGTTGAACCCCTGACCGAGGGGCAAGCCCCCGTTACGGGGGCAGCCACTACACCATGAACGATACCCTGCCCCCCGATTCCCCCGCCCCTGCTCCCCTGGCACGCCCCACGCGCAAGCCGCGTGCAGCAGCGCCTGCGGCCGAGGGCTACGCTTTTGCCGATGTCGTCAGCGGCGTGCTCGACGCCGATGAAGAGCGCACCGATCTGCCCGCGCCCAAGCGCGTGCTTTTGCCGCAGCCAGAAACCCCCAAGCTGCACAAGGTGCTGGCGCAGGCCGGCCTGGGCTCGCGCCTGGAGATGGAGCAGATGATTCTGGAAGGGCGCATTTCGGTGAACAACGAACCGGCGCACGTTGGCCAGCGCGTGCAGTTTGGTGACCAGATCAAGGTCAACGGCAAACCGATCCGCTTTCGCATCGAGCCGCCGCCGCTGCGCGTCATTGCGTACCACAAGCCCACGGGTGAAGTGGTGACGCACGACGACCCGCAAAACCGCCCGACGGTGTTTCGCAAGCTGCCGCGCCTGGTGCAGGGCAAGTGGCAGTCGGTCGGGCGCCTGGACTTGAATACCGAAGGTCTGCTGCTGTTCACCAGCTCCGGTGATTTGGCCAACAAGCTCATGCACCCGCGCTTTGGCCTGCAGCGCGAATACGCCGTGCGCGTGCTCGGCGCCTTGAGCGATGAAGAGCGCCAGCGCTTGCTCGACGGCGTGCAGCTCGAAGACGGGCCGGCATCGTTTGGCTCGATCGACGACGGCGGTGGCGAGGGCGCCAACCGCTGGTACCGCGTCACCATTTCCGAGGGCCGCAACCGCGAAGTGCGCCGCCTGTTCGAGGCCGTGGGCCACGCCGTCAGCCGCCTGATCCGCATCCGCTACGGCGCCATGCTGCTGCCGCGCGGCTTGAAGCGTGGCGCCTGGATGGAGCTCGACGAGCAGGACATCCGCTCGCTGATGGATGCCGCCGGCATGGAGCCGCCCGTGCGTGCGCCGCAGGCGCCTGCCCCCGGGCGTGGCGGCCGGCGTGCACCGGCACCGCGCAAGCCTGCGCCGCCGCGCCGCCCTGCGGGCAATGTGCAAGGCGGCGGCCAGCCCGATCCCATGAAAACCTCGGTCGGTTACATCGGCGCCGACAGCCTGCAGCGCCAGCGCCTGAACCAGCGCCAGGCTGCCAAGCGCGCGGGCCGCAGTGGGCGGTAAGACGTGTTTTTTATGCCCGCCTCACAGGGCTGAAATACCCAACCGCTAGAATTAAAGGTTTTGTCTGACGACAAAAAATACTGCAACTTTCCCAAGGAAAAACCAAATGGCTATCGAACGCACCCTCTCCATCATCAAGCCCGACGCCGTCGCCAAGAACGTCATCGGCCAAATCTACGCCCGCTTTGAAGCCGCCGGCCTGAAGGTGGTTGCGGCCCGCATGGCACACCTGTCGCGCCTGGAAGCCGAGCAGTTCTACGCCGTGCACAAAGAGCGCCCCTTCTTCAAGGATCTGGTGGATTTCATGATCTCCGGCCCCGTCATGATCCAGGCGCTCGAAGGCGAGAACGCCATCCTGAAGAACCGCGAACTGATGGGTGCTACCGACCCGAAGAAGGCAGAAGCCGGCACCATCCGCGCCGACTTTGCCGACAGCATCGACGCCAACGCCGTGCACGGCTCGGACGCCGCTGAAACCGCCGCCGTCGAAGTGGCGTTCTTCTTCCCTGGCCTGAACATCTACTCGCGTTAATTTCAGGACTCGCCGGGCCCGCCAGGGCCTGGCGTCAAGGCAGGCTGTGGGCATGACGACAACGAATCTTCTGGACTTTGACCTCGACGGCTTGGCCGCGTACTGCGAGCAGCTCGGGGAAAAGCGCTTTCGTGCCACGCAGCTGTTTCGCTGGATTCACCAGCGTGGCGCCCAGGATTTTGACCAGATG
>JAJTBK010000237.1 GCA_021286965.1 Comamonadaceae bacterium
ACACCGTCATGCTCTGCGTGCGCAGGTCGATGATGCCGCCGAAGCTCTTGCCCTGGCCCACCGGCCAGGTGATGGGGCAGCAGGGCATACCCAGCTCGCGTTCGACTTCGTCGAGGATGTCCAGCGGGTCGCGCACCTCGCGGTCCATCTTGTTGACGAAGGTGATGATGGGCGTGTCGCGCTGGCGGCAGACTTCGATCAGGCGGCGCGTCTGCGCCTCCACGCCGTTGGCGGCGTCGATCACCATCAGCGCCGAATCGACGGCGGTGAGCACGCGGTAGGTGTCCTCGGAGAAGTCCTTGTGGCCGGGCGTGTCGAGCAGGTTGATGACATGCTCGCGGTAGCTCATCTGCATCACGCTCGACGCCACCGAGATGCCGCGTTGCTTCTCGATCTCCATCCAGTCGCTGGTGGCGTGGCGGCTGGCCTTGCGGCCCTTGACGGCGCCGGCGATCTGGATCGCGCCCGAGAACAGCAGCAGCTTTTCCGTCAGCGTGGTCTTGCCGGCGTCGGGGTGGGAAATGATGGCGAAGGTGCGGCGGCGGCGGGTTTCGGGGGCGTGGGACACGGTAGGCAATGCGGCGAGGGCGGCCGCTGCGGCGGCCGCTGGAGATGGGGGCCGGCAGCGGTGCCGGCCAAAGGGCGGCATTTTACCGAGGGGGTCAGGCCTGCCGGCGCAGCAGGTAGATGTCCATGATCCAGCCGTGTGTGCTGCGGGCCTGGGCGCGGGCCTGGAGGATGCGCGGCCCCGCCTCGGCCAGGGGGCCGCTGTCGATGATTTGCATCGGCATTCCCAGGTAGGCGCCCCACCAGATGTGGATGCCCTCGGGGGGCAGGGTGCTGAAGCTGCATTCGCCGTCGAGCAGCACGGCCACGGTGTCCACGCCCGGCGGCCAGCCTTGCACGCGCAGCTGGCGGCCGGTGGTGACCATGAAGGGCTGGCCGACTTCGTTCACCGCGATGGCGTGGGCGGCGGTCAGCGCCTGCAGCGCCGTGATGCCGGGCACGACCTGCACCTGTTGCGGCGCCGGTTGCAGGCGTGCGGCGATGCGCAGCGTGCTGTCGTAGAGCGAGGGGTCGCCCCAGACCAGCAGCGCCACGCGCAGCCGCGCTTTGTGGGCCAGCGTCTTGCGGGGCAGCCGCCCATCCGCCAGCGCCTGGGCCAGCGCCGCCTGCCAGCGCCGGGCGATGGCTGCGTGCCAGACATCGACCTGCGCCAGGTAGTCGCCATCGCTGGCGCGCTCGGGCATGTCAAAGCCCAGCAGCACCGGGCCGCCCGTGGGCGGCAGCACGGCGGCGCACAGGCTGTGGCGCAGCGCCAGCAGCGCGGCTTTCTCGTCGCCCTTGTGCGGCAGCAGCAGCACGTCGGCCGCCTGCATGGCCTCGGCGGCCTGCTGCGTCAAATGCCCGGGGTGGCCGCTGCCAATGCCGATGAGCGCCAGCGCGATGGGGGGCAGGGCATGGGCGTTCATGGCGTGGGCAGGGGGCGGTCGGTGGCGGTGTCCAGGGCGTCGGCCTGGTGCGCGGCAAAGCGCGGTGCCGTGCCCAGTGGGCGGTAGCGGCGGTCGTAGTCGGTGGCGTAGAGGCGGCTGTCGGCAAAGTCCTCGGCCTGCAGCGTGCGCCCGACGAGGATGATGGCGGTGCGCTCCATGGTGTGGCTGACGGCCTCGGTCAACTGGCCGACGGTGGTGCGCACCACGGCCTCGTCGGGCCAGCTGGCGCGCCAGACGATGGCGGCGGGGCAGTCGCTGCCGTAGTGGGGCAGCAGCTCGGCCTGCACCTTGCCGGCGACGTGGATCGACAGGTGGATGGCCAGCACCGCGCCGGTGGCGGCAAAGGCAGCGAGGTTCTCGCCCTCGGGCATGGCGCTGGCGCGGCCGCTGGTGCGCGTGAGCACCACCGACTGGCATAGGCCGGGCAGCGTCAGCTCGGCCTGCAGTGCGGCGGCAGCGGCGGCAAACGAGGGCACGCCGGGCGTGACGGTGAACGGGATGGCGAGCGCGCGCAGGCGGCGCAGCTGCTCGCCCATGGCCGACCAGACCGACAGGTCGCCCGAGTGCAGCCGCGCCACGTCCAGCCCCTGGGCGTGGGCCTGGGCGATCTCGGCGACGATGGCCTCCAGGTCCAGCGGCGCGGTGTTAACGATGCGCGCCCCGGGCGGGCAATGGTCGAGCAGCGCACGCGGCACCAGCGAGCCGGCGTACAGGCACACCGGGCAGCGCGCCAGCAGCTCGCGCCCGCGCACGGTGATGAGGTCGGCAGCGCCGGGGCCGGCGCCGATGAAGTGAACGGTCATGACAATTCCTCGGGCGAATCCATCGGGAGTGGGTATTTCAAATTTGATAGCTGCTTACGCTTGCCTGGTAAGCGTTAGCAGCTGTTTTT
>JAJTBK010000240.1 GCA_021286965.1 Comamonadaceae bacterium
AGTTCAACGTCTACAACACCCAGCACGACGTCTATTGACGCACAAGGAGGCATGACCATGGTGCGATCCGCCATCCTGACCCTGGCAGGGACACTGTTTGCTACACAAGTTGTAGCTCAAGACGCAGTACCCACGCCCGCTCGCAGCGCACAGCTTGTGCGCATGGTGCGCCAGGATTGCGGCTCGTGCCATGGGATGCGCCTGACCGGCGGCCTCGGCCCCTCGCTCGCGCGGGAGGCCCTGGCCGGTAAAAATACCGAGTACCTGGCAGCCGTCATCACGCACGGCATCCCAGGCACTCCCATGCCACCCTGGAGCGCCATGCTCAGCCCCAGCGAGGCGCAATGGGTCGCGGAGCAGTTGCTCCGAGGCTTTCCCGAAGAACACAGGAACTCCGCCCCATGATGAACCACATGAACCGGCGCAGCCTGCTCAGCGTTGCCGCCAGCGCCCCCCTGCTTGCCGCAGGCTGCGCTGCCAGCGCCCCCCATGCCAGCACGGCCACGCCCGCAGCCCCCAGCCTGCAGGGCACGGGCAACCTGGGCGTGGTGGTCGAGCGCGCCGTCGGCGCCCTCACCCTCGTCAACACCAGCCGGCGCGAGGCCATTGGCCGCGTCACCGGCCTGGGCGACCTCTCACACGCCTCCGTCGTGTTCTCGCGCGATGAGCGCTTTGCCTACGTCTTTGGCCGCGACGGCGGCCTGACCCGCGTCGATATCCTGGCCCAGGCCATCACCCACCGCGTGCTGCAGGCCGGCAACTCGATTGGCGGCGCCATCAGCGCCGATGGCTCGCTGGTCGTGGCGCAAAACTACCAGCCCGGCGGCATCAAGGTGTTTGACGCCGCCACCCTCGAACTCTTGGCCGACGTACCGGCGCAAATGGCCAACGGCCAGCGCTCGCGGGTCGTCGGCCTGGCCGATTTGCCGCAGCGGCGCTTCATCTACAGCCTGTTCGACGCCAGCGCCATCTGCATTGCCGACTGCAGCAACCCGCGCCAGCCACAGATCACCACCTTCCAACACATCGGCCAGCAACCCTACGACGCCCTGATCTCGCCCAACGGCCGCACCTACATCGCCGGCCTGTTTGGCGAAGACGGCCTGGCGATGCTCGACCTGTGGGAGGAAAAACCCCAGGTGCGCCGCATCCTGGGCGGCTACGGGCGGGGCGAAAAGCCCCTGCCGGTGTACAAAATGCCGCACCTGCGCGGCTGGGCCATGGCCGGTGGCCGGGCCTTTCTGCCCGCCATCGGCCGGCACGAAGTGCTCGTCGTGGACACCACCACCTGGCAAGAGGTCGGGCGCATTCCCGTTGCCGGCCAGCCGGTGTTCGTCATGGCACGGCCCGACGGGCGCCAGGTGTGGGTCAACTTCTCCGTACCCGACTACCACCGCGTGCAGGTCATCGACACCCCGAGCCTGCGCGTGGTCGATACCCTCGAGCCCGGCAAAGCCGTGCTGCACATGGAATTCACACCGCGCGGTGAATCGGTCTGGATCAGCTGCCGCGACGACAACCGCGTGCAGGTGTACGACACCCACACGCACCAGCGGCAAGCGAGCCTGGCAGTGGATGCCCCCAGCGGCATTTTCTTCACCGCCCGCGCCCAACGCCTGGGGTTTTGACGCATGACCGCCCCGCACAGCGACCTGGCCCTGCTCAACCACTGGCAGCGCGACTTTCCCCTGGTACCCCGGCCCTTTGCGGCCATCGCCAGCGCCCTGGGGCGGGACAGCACCCAGGTGCTGGCCGACTACGCCCGGCTGCAGCGCAGCGGCAGCCTCAGCCGCATCGGTGCGGTGTTTGCTCCCGGCGCCGGCGGTGCCTCGCTGCTGGCCGCCATGGCCGTGCCCCCCACACGCCTGGAGGCCGTGGCGGCCAGCGTCTCCAGCCACCCGGGCGTGAACCACAACTACGAGCGGGAACATACGGTCAACCTCTGGTTCGTGGCCACCGGCCGCGACGCGCAGGCCGTGGAGCAGCTGCTGCAGCGCATCGAAGCCGACACCGGTCTGCCGGTGCTGCGCCTGCCCATGCTGCGCCCCTACCGCATCGACACCGGCTTTGACCTGCGCGGCACGCAATCGCAGGCCAGCGGCCTCACGCACTGGGCGCAAACCGGGCTACAGGCGGGAGACGAACCCCTGGCGGCACTCGCCGAGCAGGGCCTGCCGTTGCAGGAGCAGCCCTACGACGCCTGGGCCGCCACCCTGGGGCAACCGGTCGATGCCGTGCTGCACACCCTGCAGCGCTGGCTTGAGCACAAGACCCTGAGCCGCTTTGGCGTCGTCGTGCGCCACCACGAACTGGGCTTTACGGCCAACGCCATGACGGTGTTCGACGTTCCAGCGGCGCAAGTCGATACCTGCGGCGAGGCCCTGGCGCAGGTGCCAGGCATCACCTTGGCCTACCAGCGCAGCCGCGCCCCCGGCTGGCCGTTCAACCTCTACTGCATGGTGCATGGCCGCGACCGCGCCAGCGTGCACGCCACCGTCGCCCGGGCCATTGCCCATGCCGGGCTTGAGGACAAGCCCCGCGCCACTTTGTTTTCCTTGCGCCGCTTCAAACAAACCGGCGCCCGCCGCTTCTCTGCCCATGCCGCGCACCCTTCCCACCTACCAGAAAGAGCGCTGCATGCTCACGCCTGAAGATGCCCGCCTGATCGACCACCTGCACGGCGGCTTTCCCCTCGTCGATCGGCCGTTTGCCGCCGTCGGTGCGCAGCTGGGCTGGAGCGAGGAGCGCGTCATCGAGCGCCTGCACCAGCTGCTGGCCCAGGGCGTGCTCACGCGCTTTGGGCCACTGTTTCAGATCGAGCGCGCGGGTGGCCAGTTCGTACTGGCCGCCATTGCCGTGCCCGAAGAGCGTTTTGAGGCCGTGAACCTGATCGTCAACAGCTTCCCCGAGGTCGCGCACAACTACCGGCGCACGCACGCGCTCAACATGTGGTTCGTCGTCGCCGCCGAATCACCGGCACAGGCGCAAGATGCCATCGCCCGCATCGCCGACGCCGTCGGCCTGCAAGTCTTTGCCTTCCCGAAAGAGGAAGAGTATTTCGTCGAGCTGCGCCTGCCGGCGCTGACGAGCACTGGAGATACCCATGGCGCTTGATGCATTCGACCGCGCCCTGATCGCCGCCACCCAAGGCGGCCTGCCGCTGGTAGCGCGCCCCTACGAAGCCGTGGGCGCCATGCTGGGCGTGCCCGGCGAGCTGGTACGCGAGCGCCTGGCGCAGATGCTGGCGCAGGGCCTGATCCGGCGCATTGGCGCCGTGCCCAACCACTACCGCCTGGGCTACACCGCCAACGGCATGAGCGTATGGGACGTGGCCGACGAGCAGGTCGCCGAGCTCGGCCGGCGCGTGGCCGAGCTGCCCGGCGTCTCGCACTGCTACCGCCGCCCGCGCCACCTGCCCGGCTGGCCCTACAACCTGTTTGCCATGCTGCACGGCACCAGCCGCGAGGCCGTGGAACAACAAGCCCAGGACATCGTCGCCCTGCTGGGCACGGCCTGCCGCAGCCACGATATCCTGTACTCCACGGCCATCTTGAAGAAAACCGGCCTGCGCTTGAAGGAGTAACCCCCCATGTTTCGTATCAGCCAGTACATGCGCGAGCTCGCGCAGGCACAAGCCACCGGCAGCTATCCCGTCGTCAAAGACCGCAAGGCCCGTGGCCCCGTCGTCATCTGGAACCTGATCCGCCGCTGCAACCTCACCTGCAAGCACTGCTACGCGCTCTCGGCCGACCACGACTACGCCGGCGAGCTGCTGCTGCCCGAAGTCTTTACGGTCATGGACGACCTCAAAGCCTTTGGCGTGCCCGCGCTCATCCTCTCGGGCGGCGAGCCGCTGTTGCGCCCCGATATTTTTGAAATTTCCGCCCGCGCGCGGGAAATGGGTTTCTACACCGGGCTCTCCACCAACGGCACGCTGATCGACGCGCCCATGGCGCAGCGCATTGCCGACGCCGGCTTTGACTACGTCGGCATCAGCCTCGACGGCCTCAAGCCCACGCACGACAAATTCCGCCGTTTGGAAGGCGCTTTCGACCGCAGCCTCGCCGCCATCGGCCACCTGGACAAAGTGGGGGTGAAAGTCGGCCTGCGCTACACCATGACGGCGATGAATGCGCACGACCTGCCCGCCCTGCTGGACTTGATGCAGGAAGTGGGGGCGCACAAGTTCTATTTTTCGCACCTGAACTACGCCGGGCGCGGCAACATCCACCGCGATAAAGACGCCCACCACCAAGCCACGCGCGCCGCCATGGACATGCTGTTCGAGCGCGCCTGGGCCGCCGCCCAGGCCGGCAGCCTGGACGACTACGTCAGCGGCAACAACGACGCCGACGGCCCCTACCTGCTGCAGTGGGTGCACGAGCACCTGCCGCAGTGGGAGGACGCACTGCGCGCGCGCCTCGTCGCCTGGGGCGGCAACGCCAGCGGGCAGATGATTGCCAACATCGACAACCTCGGCCACGTGCACCCCGACACCATGTGGTGGCACCACGACCTGGGCTGCGTGCGCGAGCGCCCCTTCTCCGAGATTTGGAACGACGTGAGCGACCCGCTCATGGCCGGCCTCAAGCAGCGCCCGCGCCCGGTCGAGGGCCGCTGCGGCAGCTGCCAGCACCTGGCGATCTGCAACGGCAACACGCGCGTGCGTGCCCAACAGCTCACCGGCAATTTCTGGTTTGAAGACCCGGGCTGCTACCTGACGGACGCCGAAGTCGGCGCCGCCAGCACACCGTTTGAGCCCTCGACGGCGCAAAAGCACCGCCGCATCGAGATCGCAGCAGCCTAGTCTGCAGATCCGCAATTGGGCATATTTTCAGCCCCTCACGCCCGCCCCTGTTGCGCGAACAGCTATCAAATTTGGAGCATCCCTTGTCCCGCCGCATCCTCGCCACCGCCCTGCTCGCCTGGGGGCTGGCCAGCCCCGCACTGGCTGCACCCGACGCCCCGGCCCTGTACCAACAACACTGCGCCAGCTGCCACGGCGCGCAGCGCACCGGCCTGATGGGCCCGGCGCTGTTGCCCGAGAGCCTGGAGCGCACACGCCCCGCCGAGGTACTGCGCGTCATCCAGGAGGGCCGCCAGGCGACGCCGATGGCCGGGTTTGCCGGCCAGCTCACCGCCGAGGAGATCAAGACCCTGGCCGACTGGGTGCGCACCCCGGTCGTACCCGCGCCGCGCTGGAGCGAGGCCGACATCCGCGCCTCGCGCATTGCCACGCCACTGCCCCAGGATGAGCCCGTCAAGCCCAAGTGGGACGCCGACCCGATGAACCTGTTCGTCGTCGTCGAGGGCGGCGACCACCACGTCTCGCTGCTCGACGGCGACAAGTTCGAGGTCATCACCCGCTTTGCCAGCCGCTA
>JAJTBK010000245.1 GCA_021286965.1 Comamonadaceae bacterium
GGCATCGGCGGCCTGAGCGTGCTCCAGGCCCTGCGCCAGCAGCTGCCGGGCGAGTCCTTCGTCTACCTCGCCGACAACGCCTACGCCCCCTACGGCGAGCGCGGCGACGCCTTCGTTGCCGCCCGCACCCTGGCGATTGGCGACTACCTGCAGCAAGTGCACGCCATCAAGGCGCTGGTCGTGGCCTGCAACACCGCGACAACGGCGGCGATTCACCTGCTGCGGGCACAGTGGCCGGACCTGCTCCTGGTGGGTGTGGAGCCGGCCCTCAAGCCAGCGGCGGCGTGCAGCCGTACCGGGCACATCGGCGTCATGGGCACGCGCGGCACCCTGGGCAGTGCCAAATTTGCCCAGTTGCAAGCGGGCTTGCCGCCTGGCGTGCACTACCACCTGCAGCCCTGCGATGGCCTGGCCTACGCCATCGAGCGCAGCGCCCTGCAAAGCGACGGCCCCGCCCAGGCCGAGGTCGCAGCCCTGTGCCAGCGCTACCTGCAGGCCCTGGGCCGCTTCGGCAGCAGCGCCGGCGCCATCGACACCCTGGTGCTCGGCTGCACCCACTACGTGTTTGCCGCCCCCCTGCTGCAGCACCTGCTGGGGCCCGAGGTGACACTGATCGACACCGGCGCCCCGGTCGCACGGCAGACGGCACGCCTGCTGCAAACGGCGGGTCTGCTGGCGCCCGCCAGCACTGCGCCCCAGGTGCAACTGCTGAGCACCGGTGAACTGGCCCTGCTGCGTGCTGGCGCCTGCCGTTGGCTGCAACTCGATGCCGCCGACTGCCGCAGCGCGGCGCTACCGGCCCCAGCCTACGCCTGAGCCCACAGGGGCGCGCCCTGCTGCTCCAGGTGGGTGAGATACAGGCGCACATCGAATTCCACCTGGTGGTAATCGGGCTGCATATGGCAGCACAGCTGGTAGAAAGCCTTGTTGTGCTCGCGCTCGCGCAGGTGCGCCAGCTCGTGCACCACGATCATCTGCAGAAACTCGGGCGGCGCCTGTTTGAACAGGCTGGCAATGCGAATCTCGTGCCGGGCCGTCAGGCGCGCACCCTGCACCTGGCTGCGGCTGGTATGCAGCCCCAGGGCGTGGCGCACGGTGTGGATTTTGCTGTCAAACAGCACCTTGTTCAGCGTACCCGCCGCGCGCAGGTAGCGTGTCTTGAGCTCGGCGGTGTACTGGTAGAGCGCCTTGTCGGTGCGCACCGCGTGGGCGGCAGGATATTTGTGCTGCAGCCAGTCCCCCAGCGCGGCACGCGCCAACAGGCCACGCACCTGCTCCTGCAAGGCCAGGGGATAGGCCTGCAGATAGGGCAAGCCTGGCGCACCCGGCGGCATGGCAGCGGCAACCGAAACGCTCAATGCAGGTGGCGCGGGCGCCGGCCACCGCCGCCATGGCCCGCCGCCCCGCCAGCGCCACCACGCGGGGGCTTGCCAAGCTCGAGCGAACTGACCAGGGCATCAAAGCGCTGGCTGAACAGACGGTCAATCTCGGTCACCACGCCGCCGAGCTGGGCGCCATCGAAATGGCGCTCCATCAGGTTGACCACATCCTGCACCAGCAGGTCGCGCTGCACCTGCATGATGGCCGCAGGCGTGGGGCCGACGAACAGCATCAGAAAATCGTCGCGTGCGGCGTCATCGTCGGCGGCCTCGTCTTCGTCGAACTCGGCATCGTAGAAGGTCACCTCAATGGCCGCGCCCTGCTCGGCCAGCTCATTGAGTCCCATGCACATCTCGTCGAGCGACTGGCGAAAATCCTCGTCGCCGGCCACCGTCCAGCACAGGC
>JAJTBK010000267.1 GCA_021286965.1 Comamonadaceae bacterium
CAGCCTGTTCAGCAAGATGAAGGTCTACGATGGGCAGAACCTCAAGGACACCGACCCGCGCGCCAAGAGCTACCAGGAGTACCGCGACTACGCCGGCGTGGATGAGGGCATGAGCGGCATCTCCACGCGCTTTGCCTTCAAGATCTTGTCCAAGGTGTTCAACTACGACAGCACCGAGGTGGCGGCCAACCCGGTGCACCTGATGTACGTGCTGGAGCAGCAGATCGGGCGCGAGCAGTTTCCGGCCGAGCTGGAGACGAAATACACCAGCTTCATCAAGGAATACCTCTCGCCGCGCTACGCCGAGTTCATCGGCAAGGAGATTCAAACCGCCTACCTGGAGAGCTACAGCGAGTACGGCCAGAACATTTTTGACCGCTACGTCACCTATGCCGACTACTGGATCCAGGACAGCGAGTACCGCGACACCGATACCGGCGAGGTGTTCGACAGGAATGCGCTCAATGCCGAGCTGGAGAAGATCGAGAAACCCGCCGGTATCGCCAACCCCAAGGATTTTCGCAACGAGATCGTCAACTTCGTGCTGCGCGCGCGCGCCAACCACCAGGGCAAGAACCCGAGCTGGACGAGCTACGAGAAGCTGCGCCTGGTGATCGAGAAGAAGATGTTTTCCAACACCGAGGAGCTGCTTCCCGTCATCAGCTTCAACGCCAAGGCCAGCGCCGAAGATGCGCGCAAGCACGAGGACTTCGTCACCCGCATGGAATCCAAGGGCTACACGCCCAAGCAGGTGCGCCTTTTGTGCGAGTGGTACCTGCGCGTGCGCAAGAGCAGCTGAGCAAACCACCGGCGCCGGCCCGCCTGGGCCCGCGCCCATGCGGGAGGCGTAAACCATGGCCATGCAAATCATCGACCGCAGGCTTGCCGGCAAGAACAAGTCGGTGGGCAACCGCGAGCGCTTCATCCGCCGCTACAAAGCGCAGATCACCGAGAGCGTGCGCCGCGCCGTGGGCGAGCGCGATATCCGCCATATCGAGCAGGCCGAGAACATCACCATCCCGAAGAAAAACATTCAGGAGCCGGTTTTTCATCATGGCCGGGGCGGGGTGCGCGACACCGTGCATCCAGGCAACAGCGACTACGTGCGCGGCGACCGTATCGCCCGCCCGGATGGCGGCGCCGGCGGGCGCGGTGGCCAGGCCAGTGACAGCGGCGAGGGCGAGGACGACTTCATCTTCACCCTGTCCAAGGAAGAGTTCATGCAGCTTTTCTTCGAGGATCTGGCGCTGCCGCGCCTGTTGCGCACGCACCTGGGCGAGAGTCCGCAGTGGAAAACCCGCCGCGCCGGCTACCACCACGATGGTACGCCCAACAACCTGGCGCTGCTGCGCACCATGCGCGGCGCCCTGGGGCGGCGCATTGCCCTGACCCGCCAGCCGCAGCAGCAGTGGCAGCAGCTGCAGCAGCAGCTCGATGCCCTGCTGGCGCAGGACGATGGCACGAGCGAGGAGGCTGCCGCCCTGCAGCGCCAGATTCAGGCCCTGAAAGAGCGCGTGGCGCGGGTGCCGTACCTCGACCCCATCGACCTGCGCTTTCGTGCCCACACCAAGGTAGCCGTGCCCAACAGCCAGGCGGTGATGTTCTGCGTCATGGACGTCTCGGGCTCCATGGACCAGGCGCGCAAGGAGTTGGCCAAGCGCTTTTTCATCCTGCTGTACCTGTTTTTGACGCGGCACTACGAAAAAATCGACATCGTCTTCATCCGCCACCACACCCAGGCGAGCGAAGTCAGCGAGGATGAATTTTTTCACTCCCAGGAAACCGGCGGCACCGTGGTCAGCAGCGCGCTGGAGCTGCTGGCCGATGTCATGCGTGCGCGCTACCCCGTGGGCGACTGGAACATCTACGTTGCCCAGGCCAGCGATGGCGACAACTTCAGCAACGACAGCGGCAACTGCCGCAACCTGCTGGTGGACAAAATCCTGCCCCTGGTGCGCTACTTCGCCTATGTGCAGGTGGCCCCCGAGGAGCAGAACCTGTGGGAGGAATATGCCCAGCTGCTGCCCCTGTACCCGCAGTTTGCGATGCGCAAGGTGGCCGATGCGAGCGAGATCTACCCCGTGTTCCGGGACTTGTTCAAGAAAGAGGGGGTGCCGGTATGAACCTCGCCTTGTACCCCGTGCTTGAGCGGCGCAATGGCGACAACCCCTGGAAAGTTGCCGCCACCGGGGAGCGCCGCCAGCACAGCGTGCCTGCCGACCTGCTGCCCGCCGGCCCACGCCCGCCACAGCCGCTGCCCGACCCGAGCGACTGGACGTTCGAGCTCATCGAGCGCTACCACGCCATCATCGCCGCCACCGCCGAGCGCTTTGGCCTCGATACCTACCCCAACCAGCTCGAAGTCATCACCGCCGAGCAGATG
>JAJTBK010000365.1 GCA_021286965.1 Comamonadaceae bacterium
GGGTAGAGCTGCACCACACCAGTGTGGCCGGGCAGCCAGGCCGGGTGCGCGTCACGCGCATCCAGCGCCGGGTCTTCCAGCAGGCGCAAGCCCCAGCGATGCCCAGCATCAGAGCGACGCGCACGGCGCAGCCAGTCGAGCCGGTAATCAGGATGGCGGCGCAGGTACTCCCAGGCCAGCGCGAGCGTGTCCAGCCCCAGGACGTAGAGGTAAGCAGCGGTGGGATACCAGTGCGCGAAATGGTGAGGGCTGACCATGACGAAAGCTCCTGTCGAACAGCAGGAACGTCGCCACGGCGTCACAAATGCGGGAGCATCAAATCGAGGTAGAAATCGGGTTAAGCTGTAACCGCTGGTGTCAAGACCGATAGGCTCCGGCGTGTTGCGAAATCCGTCTGAATGCGACGGCCGCCTGACTCCAAAATGTCATGCGGCACGAAATACCGTGCCGCAACTCCCGCAAAAGATCGTGGCTGTTTTAGGCACGAAGGCACCGTTTCGGTGCAAGAGTGCGGATTCAGACTTTGCGGGTCTGGAGCAAGACTGAAATAGTCTCAATGCGCCCGGCTTGGCCTGGGCGCGAATGGCTCAATCGACGATGGAGCCGTTTTCCTGCGCCAGCCGCAGGTATTCCGACAGCGGGCGAACCGCCTGGAAATACAAATCCCGCATCACGGGCTGTTTGTTCGGGCCAACGATGGAGGCCAGGTCGGACAGCTTGATGCGGCCCAGCTCGGGCATACCGATGCCCACGTCCATGACGCCGAACGCCGTATCGCCGTCGGCAGGATTGAGCGAGGCCAGCACCCAGATGGCGTGCGCGTCGGGAGTGAACAGCCGCACGACCGGCAACGGGTCGTGCGGTTCACCGGCAGCGACACGCCGCCCGTTTTCCAGCAGCGCGGCGCGCTGCGCATCGGTGACGAGGGGAGCCTTCATCGGGGTGCTCCTGTTCCAACATGGAATGCCGGTTTTGCGCATTCACGCCTAAGCACGAAGGCGTATTCCACAGAAACCGTGGAAACACGAAAGCGCAAAAACAGCATTGTAGAAATCTGCAAAGGCACGCTGGCGGATTTCCGTAAAAGCACGAAGCAAAGCCAGTGCGTATGAGTTAAAGATAACGTGGTTTTAATTGTGCTGCGACTTGACGCTTCTGTCCATGCAGAAGCGACCCATCCAGCGCGGCCGACCGGCCGGCGCCACCACCTTCGACGCCGAGCTGGCGCAAGCCTTCGGCGCGGCGGTGCGCGCGTTGCGGACGGAGCGCGGGATCGCGCAAGAATTGCTGGCGAACCTCGCGGGTATCGAGCGCTCGCACATGGGCAAGGTCGAACGCGGCGAGCACATGCCCACGCTGGCGATCATCTTCAAGATCGCCGGCGCACTCGAATGCAGCACGGCAGTGCTAATGAGCGAGACTGAAAGCCAGCTCGCAGCAACGCCGCGGCCATAGGCGCCGGTCTAAGCGATCTGGCGGTATCTCGACGAATATTGAAGATCAATGACATTGCTCCAGAACGATCCCATTACCCAACTTGCGTTTTCCGTATACGAGAACAAAGGTGTCTTCGCTGTTCTACTGGGGTCGGGCCTGTCTCGCTCTGCCGAAATTCCTACCGGCTGGGAAATCACCCTGGATCTCGTGCGCCGCGTAGCCGAGGCTCAAGGTATTCCAGAACAATCTGACTGGGCGAAGTGGTATCGGGAAAAGACCGGGCAGGAACCGAACTATTCCGTGTTGCTGGAGGAGATCGCCAGTTCACCGGATGAACGTAGGGCGATCCTGCATCGCTACATAGAGCCGAATGAGCAGGATCGCGAGGAAGGTCGGAAGACTCCAACCAAG
>JAJTBK010000386.1 GCA_021286965.1 Comamonadaceae bacterium
TGATGGCCGCATCAGCTGCGGCTTCGACGCCCAGCGCTGGAGTGAACTCCTGCCTCCACGCTGAGTCCGATCGGGCAAGCCTGCACCGGTTTTTCTCTTTACCAGGCTTTACACCGCCAGGATTCAACGCCCCGCGCCCCGGACGCGTTATGCAGGCAGCGAAAGGAGCTTTCCCATGCAAAAAACCACGCTCTGGGCCCTCAGCGCCCTGGCCATTGGCAGCGCCGTCAGCGCCCAGGCACAAGAACAGGGCCGGGTGCTGTCCTCCACCCCCATCGTGCAACAGGTCGCCATCCCACGCCAGGTTTGCGGCACCGAGACGGTGTACGGCGGCTCCTCCAACAGCGGTGCCGGCGCCGTACTCGGCGCCGTGGCCGGCGGCGCATTGGGCAACACCATCGGCGGCGGCACCGGCCGCGTTGCGGCCACCGCTCTGGGCGTGGTCGGCGGCGCCCTGGTGGGCAACCGCGTCGAAGGCGCAGGCCAGCCACGCTACGAAAACGTGCAGCGCTGCCAAAACGAGACTTACTACGAAAACCGCACCGTCGGCTACAACGTGGTGTACGAATATGCCGGGCGCCGCTATACCACCCAAACCAGCTACGACCCCGGTAGTTGGATCGCCCTGGACATACAACCGAGCCCGGGTTACGGCAACACCTATTCCACCTACCGCAACCCCTACCAAACCCAGCCGGGAGTCGTCCAAACCTACCCAGTGCAGCCCCCGATGTACACCAGCCCACCAACGACGATCGAGTACAACTACAACTACTACCAACGCCAGCACGGCAACCCCTACTGGCGCTGACCTGCCACGGCAGCACCAAATACAGGCTATAATCCGGGGCTTCTTTACAACGTGTTGTGAAGATTGCCGGTGTAGCTCAGTCGGTAGAGCAGCTCATTCGTAATGAGAAGGTCGCGTGTTCGATTCATGTCTCCGGCACCAAGACAGCCCAAAGCCCTGCTATTTTCAAATAGCAGGGCTTTTTGTTTTACAGCAGCACGATGTCGTATTGCTCCTGCCCCACCCCGGCTTCGACCTGCAGGGAAATGGGCTTGCCGATGAAGTCCGACAATCCGGCCAGGTGCTGGCTCTCCTCGTCCAGGAACAAATCGATCACCTGCTGCGCAGCGATGACGCGAAACTCCCTGGGGTTGAACTGGCGCGCCTCGCGCAGCAGCTCGCGCAGGACGTCGTAGCAAATGGTGCGCGCCGTCTTCACCTCGCCTACACCGTGGCAATGCGGACAGGGTTCGCACAGCATGTGGGCCAGGGATTCGCGTTGGCGCTTGCGCGTCATCTCCACCAGGCCGAGCTGCGAAAAACCGCCGACCATGGTTTTGACCCGGTCACGGGCCAGCTGCTTCTTGAATTCGGCCAATACCGCCGCCTGGTGGTCTTCGCGCAGCATGTCGATGAAATCGGCGATCACGATGCCGCCGAGGTTGCGCAGGCGCAGCTGGCGGGCGATGGCGCCGGCGGCCTCGAGGTTGGTCTTGAAAATCGTGTCGTCAAAATTGCGCGCACCGACATAGCCGCCGGTGTTGACGTCGATCGTCGTCAGGGCCTCTGTCTGATCGACGATGAGATAGCCGCCAGATTTCAAGTCCACCCGACGCCCAAGGGCCCGGCCGATCTCCTCGTCAATGGCATAAAGATCGAAAATCGGCCGCTCCCCCTTGTACAGCTGCAGTTTGCTCGCGGCCTGCGGCATGAACTCCTGGCCAAACGCCTGCAACAGGGCGAATTGCTCCCGCGAATCGATGCGGATGCTGTGCGTCGCCTCGCTGACGATGTCGCGCAGCACGCGCTGCAATAGGCTCAAGTCCTGATGCAGGATGGACTGCGGCGGCAGGCGCACGGCGGCGGCCTTGATGCCAGCCCAGGTTTTGCGCAGATAGGCAATATCCTCTGCCAGCTCGGCGTCACTGGCATCCTCACCGTTGGTGCGCAAAATGAAGCCGCCACCGCCGCCCGCAGCCTTGTCGCCCGCCAGGACGGCCAGGCGCGCGCGCAGGGTATCGCGCTCTTGCTGCGGTATTTTTTGCGAGACGCCGATATGGTCGTCCTGCGGCAGGAACACCAGCAGGCGCCCGGCAATGCTGATTTGCGTCGAAAGACGGGCACCCTTGCTGCCGATAGGATCCTTGATGACCTGGACCATCAGCGACTGGCCCTCGAACACCTGTTTTTCGATCGGTACCGGCGGTTCGCCCTTGCGCGCAAACATGGGCGCCTCGCCGCCTTCCTGACGCTGCCAGACATCGGCAACATGCAAGAAGGCAGCACGTTCGAGACCGATGTCGATGAACGCGGACTGCATACCCGGCAATACGCGCGAGACACGGCCGAGGTAAACGTTACCGACCAGGCCGCGTTCCAGGGTGCGCTCGACGTGCAGCTCCTGCACCGCGCCGTTTTCGACCACCGCAACGCGCGTTTCTTGTGGGGCCCAGTTGATGAGAATGTCTTGTTGCATGAATGGCTGCCTTGGTTCGCAGCCATCATGCCCGAAGATCAGCCTGCCAACGCCGGCGCGCCACGCATCCCGGCAAACAGCTCCGGCTGCAAACCAACCACGCCGCCGATGACGATCAGTGCCGGCGGGCGCACGTGGTGTTCACGCGCCAGCTGCGGCAACCCGGCCAGCGTACCGGTAACGCAGCGCTGCGTTGGCAGCGATGCCTGCTCGACCAGGGCCGCCGGCGTATCTCCCGGCAGGCCATGGCGCTGCAGCTCGGAGCAAATCGTGGGCAGGGTGCCGATGCCCATGTAGATGACGACCGTCTGGCGCGGGCGCGCCAGCAGCTCCCAGTCAAGCGCCACTTCATCCTCGCCACGCAGGTGCCCGGTGGCAAAGACCAGGGTGGCGGCGTGGTCGCGGTGCGTGAGTGGGATGCCGGCATAGGCGCCAGCTCCCTGCGCAGCAGTGATGCCGGGAACGACCTCGAACGGCACGCCAGCGGCAGCCAACGCCTGGGCCTCTTCCCCGCCCCGGCCAAAGATGAAGCCGTCCCCGCCCTTGAGGCGCACCAGCGGGCGCCCACTCTTGGCCAGGCGCACCATCAGGTCGATGATGGATTCCTGCGGCAGGGTGTGGTGCGAGGCCTCTTTGCCGACATAGATCAGGTCGGCATCTTCGGCCACGTAGCGCAGCACCTCTTTGCCCACCAGGTGGTCGTAGAGCACCAGGCGTGCGCCGCGCAGTGCCTTGACGGCACGCAGCGTCAGCAACTCAGGATCGCCCGGACCGGCTCCGACCAAGGTCACGCGCCCGGGAGGCAACGGGCCTTCTTCGGCCTCGCTGCGAGGAGGGACGCAAAACCAGCGCGCGTCTTCAACGAACTTCATGGGAGCCTTTCTTGTGCATCGTATTTTGCCTGCGCTGCATTGTTCTGGCGAGTGCTATGGCGCGTCCTTAAACCAAGTCAAGGACAGGGGCTAGCGCAACAACGACGATCAGGCCACTCGCATACAAGAGGGAATGGACAGCGACCTCGCGAGGAGTGCCTGGGCACCCGCCCAGGACGCTACCCATGCGCTATCCGAGACGCAGAGGACCCACAATGACAGCTAAGAGGATCGCCAAGCTCGTCGCACTGGCCGCCGCCACCCTGGTGTCGGCTACTGCCATGGCACAAGATGGCAAAGCCATCGCCCAGGAGGAAAAGAACTACCAGGCTGCTGGTGGCTCGCCCCTGGCGGACGTGCCCATGTACCAGAGCACGAACCCCAAGGCCCCGAAGATGACGCAGGCCGAGTTCGACCGTGCACGCCAAATTTACTTTGAGCGCTGCGCCGGTTGCCACGGCGTGCTGCGCAAGGGCGCCACGGGCAAGCCGCTCACGCCCGACATCACCCTGGGCAAGGGCACGGACTACCTGAAGGTGTTCATCGCCTACGGCTCCCCCGCCGGTATGCCCAACTGGCAGACCTCGGGTGAATTCGATGAAGCCACCGTCGATCTGATGGCCCGCTACATCCAGCAAGACCCTCCCACCCCGCCCGAGTGGAGCATGGCCGACACCAAGAAGACCTGGAAGGTGATCGTGCCGCCCGAGCAGCGCCCGACCAAGAAGATGAACAAGTACAACTTGGAAAACATCTTCTCGACCACGCTGCGCGACACGGGTGAAGTGGCGCTGATCGACGGCGACACCAAGGAAATCATCAACATCATCAAGACCGGCTACGCAGTGCACATCTCGCGTATCTCGGCCTCGGGGCGCTATCTGTTCGTGATTGGCCGTGACGCCAAGATCAACATGATCGACCTGTGGATGGAAAAGCCGGACAACGTCGCTGAAGTGCGTATCGGCCTGGAAGCGCGTTCGGTGGAAACCTCCAAGTTCAAGGGCTACGAGGACAAGCTGGCGATCGCCGGTTCCTACTGGCCGCCGCAGTTCACCATCATGAACGGCGACACCCTGGAGCCGATCAAGATCATCTCCACCCGGGGCATGGTCGTGGGCACGCAGGAATACCATCCGGAGCCGCGCGTGGCCTCGATCCTGGCTTCGCACTACAAGCCTGAGTTCATCGTCAACGTGAAGGAAACCGGCAAGACGCTGATGGTGGATTACTCCAACCTGAAGGCCGTCAAGACGACCGAGATCGAGTCGGCACCGTTCCTGCACGATGGTGGCCTGGACTCGTCCAAGCGCTACTTCATGGTGGCGGCCAACAACAGCAACAAGATTGCTGCGATCGACACCAAGGAAGGCAAGCTCGCCGGCCTGACCGAAGTGGGCAAGATCCCCCACCCCGGCCGTGGCGCGAACTTCACCCACCCGACCTACGGCCCCGTGTGGTCCACCGGGCACCTGGGTGACGAGACCATCTCCCTGATCGGTACCGACCCCGAGAAGCACAAGCAATACGCCTTCAAGGAAGTGGCCAAGCTCAAGGGCCCGGGCGGCGGCGCGCTCTTCGTCAAGAGCCACCCCAAGTCCACCCACCTGTGGTCGGACGCTCCGCTCAACCCCGATCCGAAAGTCTCGCAAGCCGTGGTCGTGTTCGACATCAAGAACCTCGACAAGGGCTACCAGACCCTGCCGATCGCCGAGTGGGCCGGCCTGCCGGACGATGGCGGCGCCAAGCGCGTGACCCAGCCCGAGTACAACAAGGCAGGTGACGAGGTATGGTTCGCCGTCTGGTCGGCCAAGGACAAGCAAAGCGCCCTGGTTGTCGTGGACGACAAGACGCTGAAGCTGAAAAAGGTCATCAAGGATCCGCG
>JAJTBK010000408.1 GCA_021286965.1 Comamonadaceae bacterium
GGCCTGGCTGTTTGGCTTTCGCGCCGCAGGAACCCTATGACTTCATCCCCCACTCCCAGCGCCCAGGGCCCGGCCCTGTGGCAGCAGCTCGCCGCCTGCGCCCAGGCGCTGCAGGCCGTGCGCGCCGGCCAGTCCAGCAGCAGCGCCCTGGCGCCCGTGCCGCCCCCACTGCGCGCCGGCGTGCAGGCGCTGCTGTTCCAGGTGCTGCGCCAGCTCGGGCGGGCGCAGGCGCTGCGCCAGCAGCTCGCGCCGCGCAAGCCGGCGCCGGGCGTTGATGCCCTGCTATGCACCGCCCTGGCCCTGGCTTGGGATGAGGCGCAGGCGCCCTACACCGCCTTCACCCTCGTCAACCAGACGGTGGAAGCGGCCAAGCGCGGCTCGGCGGCGCGCCAGGCCGGCTTCGTCAACGCCTGCCTGCGCCGCTTTTTGCGCGAACGCGCGGCCCTGATTGCTGCCACCGATACCGAACCCGAGGCGCGCTGGAACCACCCGCGCTGGTGGATAGAGCGCCTGCGCCAGGAGCAACCGCAGCACTGGCAGGCCATCTTGCAGGCCAACAACGCCCACGCCCCCATGGCGCTGCGAATCAATGCACAAAAAACGAGTCTGGCGCAGTACCAGCAAGCGCTAGCAGCTATGAATTTAATAGCTGATGCCGTAGGTGCCTGCGGCCTGCTGCTGCGCCAGCCGCAGCCGGTGCAGCAGCTGCCGGGCTGGGCTGAGGGCTGGGTCAGCGTGCAGGACCTGGCAGCGCAGCAGGCCGCGCCCCTGCTGCTGCAGGGGCTGGCCTGGCCGCAGGGGCGGGCGCTGCGCGTGCTCGACGCCTGCGCCGCCCCCGGCGGCAAGACGGCGCACCTGCTCGAAAGCGCCAGCGCCGCCCAGCCGCTGGCGGTGACGGCGCTGGAGGTCGATGCCACGCGCGCCGCCCGCATCGACGACACCCTGGTGCGCCTGGGGCTGCAGGCGCAGGTGCTGGTGGCCGACGCCGCCCGGCCCCAGGACTGGTGGCCGGCGCACTGCGGGCGCCAGCCGTTTGATGCCATCTTGCTCGACGCCCCCTGCACCGCCTCGGGCATCGTGCGCCGGCACCCGGACGTGCGCTGGCTGCGCCGCGAGAGCGACATTGCCCAGCTCGCGGCGCAGCAGGCGCGGCTGCTGGCGGCGTTGTGGCCGCTGCTCGCCCCCGGCGGGCGGCTGCTGTACTGCACCTGCTCGGTGTTCCACGCCGAGGGTGATGGGCAGGTGCAAGCGTTTCTTGCGCGCCACAGCGACGCCTGCCGTCTGCCCGCACCGGGGCATTTATTGCCCGCAGCTGGCCAGGGGGGGGGCGCCGTCACGGACAATCCAGCCCGTGACCATGACGGCTTTTATTACGCATTGCTGCAAAAGCTGCCGGCCTGAGCGCTGGGCGGCAGCCCTGTGCCTGTTGCTGGTGCTGTGCCTGGCCGTGCCGGCGCGCGCCGAGCTGCCGGGCGAGGTGGTGCAGATGCAGCTCGAACGCAGCAGCGACGGCCTGCTGCTGTCGGCGCGCCTGCAGTTCGAGCTGCCCGAGCTGGTCGAAGACGCCCTGCGCCAGGGCATTGCCATCTACTTCACCACCGAGGCCGAGGTCACGCGTGCGCGCTGGTACTGGAGCGACAAGGTGCTGGCGCAGGCCCAGCGCCACCAGCGCCTGTCGTACCAGCCGCTGACACGGCGCTGGCGCCTGCACGTGGCCGATGCCCCGTTCGACAACGCCGGCCTCGGCCTGGCCCTGGGCCAGAGTTTTGACGATTACGCCGACGCCCTGGCGGCGCTGCAGCGCGTGCACCGCTGGAAAATTGCCGAACCCGGCCAGCTCGACGACGGCGTGCGCCAGCAGGTGCAGCTGCGCTTTCGCGTCGATCAGTCGCAGCTGCCGCGCCCGCTGCAAATCGGCGCCCTCGGCCAGCGCCCGGGTTGGGGCCTGCTGCTCACGCGCCACCAGGTGCTGGCGCCGCTGCCGGACTCCCCGGCGGGGGCGGCGCCATGAACGGCGCTTCGCTGTCGGCCTCGCTGCTGGCTGCGCGCTCGCCGCGCGCCGTGCGCTGGGCGCTGGCCGTGGGGGTGGCGGTGATGTGCGCCATCGGCCTGGTGCTGCTGTTCCTGCTGACCTCGGCCACCAAC
>JAJTBK010000411.1 GCA_021286965.1 Comamonadaceae bacterium
GCCGGCACCCGAGCGTTTGCCGCCTGGGTGGGGCAGCGGCTGTACGCCGGGCTGCTGGAGCGGCCTGCGGCCGTGGACACGTTGCGCCTGCTGGCCGCCGAGCGCAACCGCGTGCAGACACTGGTGCAGCTGTGGGAGTGCAACGTGGTGCGCCCCAATATCGCCATGCTTGGCGACGTGCTGCAAGCCTATAGCGCACGCCATGGCCTGGCGCCCAGCGTGATCGTGCGCGCACCCTGGCTGGTGGTGGCGCCGGTCATGCACGCGCTGCTGACGCAGATGATCCTGGGCCGCGACCCGATCGGCGGGCTCGATGGCCTGCGCGCAAGCCACGTCGAACTGCTGTGCGAACTGCTCGAACCGGCGCTGCGCTTCCACGGCCCCATGCCCCAGGGCTGAGGCCCTGGGCCCGGTCCCTGGTTCGACTATCATCGAACACCTTTTTCACCGCCCTGCGCGGGCTCCAGCACCAGTGGCGGGGCACGCCGCAGGGCGCGTGCACACCAGCCATCCGCGCACAGCGCTCAGGAGAAAAAAATGGGTTTCCTCGCCGGCAAAAAGCTGCTCATCACGGGCGTGCTGTCCAACCGTTCCATCGCCTACGGCATTGCCCGCGCCTGCCACCAGCAGGGCGCAGAACTCGCCTTCAGCTACGTCGGCGAGCGCTTCAAGGAACGCATCACCGAGTTTGCCGCCGAGTTCAACTCCACGCTGGTGTTCGACTGCGACGTCGCCGACGATGTGCAGATCGAGAAGATGTTTGCCGACCTCTCGGCCACCTGGCCGAAGTTTGACGGCTTTGTGCACAGCATTGGCTTTGCCCCGCGCGAGGCGATTGCGGGCAACTTCCTCGAAGGCCTGTCGCGCGAGGGCTTTCGCGTGGCGCACGACATCAGCGCCTACAGCTTCCCCGCCATGGCGAAGGCCGCCCTGCCCTACCTGAACGACAAATCCGCCCTGCTGACACTGAGCTACCTGGGCGCGCTGCGCAGCATTCCCAACTACAACACCATGGGCCTGGCCAAGGCCAGCCTGGAAGCGAGCGTGCGCTATCTGGCCGAGGCCTTGGGCCGGACGGCGGACGGCCGCGCGATCCGCGCCAACGGCATCTCTGCCGGCCCCATCAAGACGCTGGCGGCCAGCGGCATCAAGGACTTCGGCAAGCTGCTGGGCCGCGTGGCCGACGCCGCGCCGCTGCGCCGCAACGTGACCATCGAGGACGTGGGCAATGTGGCGGCATTTTTGCTCTCTGACCTGGCCGGCGGCGTGACCGCCGAGATCACCTACGTGGACGGCGGCTTCAGCCAGACGGCAGGATTGTCGGCCGACCAGGTGTAAACCGCAGCTCGCACACCGGCACCGACCACCCCTGGCCAGCATCGCAGGCCAGGGGTTTTTTCGATGATCCTGGCCTTTAGCGCTTGTCTGGGCTGCTCATGCTGGGTACGACCCAGGGCGCGAGATGGCGCTGTACAAGAAGCTGGCGGTGCAAACCAGCGTGGCCGTGTACTTCTGCAACCCGCACAGCTCCTGGCAGCACGGCTCCAAACGGGGAACGTCGCCCCCCCCAACAAAGGCCGCCAAGGACATACACTTGGCGGCCTTTGTTTGTTCCCCAACATCCGCCACGCGCCCCGTACGCGGGCAGCCAGTAGCAGGCCCTGCATGACACACACGACCACACCGCTGCGCAGCATTCCGCCCAGCATCTGGGCACTTGGGTTCGTGAGTATGCTCATGGACATCTCCTCTGAAATGATCCATAGCCTGCTACCGCTGTTCATGGTGGGCACCCTGGGCGCGAGTGCATTGACCGTCGGGCTGATCGAGGGGCTGGCCGAATCAACGGCCCTGATTTCCAAGGTTTTCTCCGGCGCCCTGAGCGACTACATCGGCAAACGCAAGGGGCTGGCCGTGTTCGGTTATGCCCTGGGGGCCTTGACCAAGCCCCTATTCGCCATCGCCCCGAGCACCGGCATCGTCCTCACTGCGCGGCTGCTCGACCGGGTGGGCAAGGGCATACGGGGCGCACCGCGCGATGCCCTGGTGGCCGACATCGTGCCGCCGCAGCTGCGCGGCGCCGCCTTTGGCCTGCGCCAGGCACTCGATACCGTCGGGGCCTTTCTCGGCCCACTGCTGGCCGTGGGCCTGATGCTGCTGTGGGCCAACGACTTTCGGGCCGTGTTCTGGGTGGCTGTCGTGCCCGGGCTACTCGCGGTCGCGCTGCTGCTCCTGGGGGTGCGAGAACCACCGCGCCAGGAGGGCGAAAAACGCTCCAACCCCATCCGCCGGGACAACCTCCGGCGGCTCAGCAGCACCTACTGGTGGGTGGTCGGCGTGGGCGCAGTCTTCACGCTGGCGCGCTTTAGCGAGGCCTTCTTGGTTTTGCGTGCCCAGCAAAGCGGCATCGCCGTGGCCTGGGTGCCACTGGTCATGGTGGCCATGAATGCGGTCTATGCCGCTTCAGCCTACCCCTTTGGCGCCTTGTCCGACCGGATCGGCCACAAAACGCTGCTGGCCTGGGGCCTGGTGGTGCTGATCGGCGCCGACCTGGTTCTGGCCATGGATCACCACTGGACGACGGTGCTCGCTGGCGTCACCCTGTGGGGCCTGCACATGGGGATGACGCAGGGCCTGCTCGCCACCATGGTTGCTAACACGGCGCCACCGGATCTGCGCGGCACGGCGTACGGCTTCTTCAACCTGGTCAGCGGCGTGGCCATGCTGGTGGCCAGCGTGGTCGCCGGCCTGTTGTGGGACCAGCTCGGGGCGGCGTTCACGTTCTATGCCGGAGCCGCTTTCAGTGGCCTGGCACTGCTCGGCCTGCGCAAGAGATTCTGAGCTACGCTCGCCGTCCCCACCACCATCCGCGCCCACGACTACGTGCCCACACTCTCCCCGCCCCCTCTGATGTGGGATATTTTTTGCCGCGTTATCGACAATTTTGGCGACGTTGGCGTCTGTTGGCGCCTGTCAGCCGATCTGGCTGCGCGCGGGCACCAGGTGCGCCTGTGGATCGACGATGCCAGCGCCCTGGCCTGGATGGCGCCGCAAGGCGCAGCCGGCGTGCAGGTGCTGCCCTGGCCGAGCGCAGCGCCCGCCACCGGCCCCGGGGCAGTGCTCATCGAGGCCTTTGGCTGCGAGGCGCCAGCGGCTTTTTTTGCTTCAAAAACAATAGCTGCACACGCTGATGCAGCAAGCGGTAGTGGCAAAAAACATCCTCTTCTCATCAATCTTGAATACCTGAGTGCGGAAAGCTACGTCGAGCGTTGCCACCGCCTGCCCTCCCCCATTACCACCGGGCCCTGCCAGGGTGCGGTGCGCTGGTTTTTCTACCCCGGCTTCACCCCTGCCACCGGCGGTCTGCTGCGCGAAGCCGATCTGGCAATGCGCCAGCAGGGGTTCGACCGCGCCGGCTGGCGTGCCCGCCACGGCATTGGTGCACAGCAGTGGGCGGTGGCCCTCTTTTGCTACGAACCACCGGCACTGCCCGCCTTCCTGCCCCTGCTGCAATCGGCCGGCGCCCGGCTGCTGGTCACCCCCGGGCGCGCGGCGGCAGCAGTGCGCGCCTGCGGCACGCCCTGGCCCGCGTTGACCTGGCTCCAGCCCTGCACGCAGGCGGCATTTGACGAGCTGCTCTGGGCCTGTGACCTCAACTGCGTGCGCGGCGAAGACTCCCTGGTGCGCGCCCTGTGGGCCGGCCAGCCCCTGCTGTGGCACATCTACCCGCAGGAAGACGACGCCCACCACGCCAAGCTGCAGGCCTTTCTCGACTGGCTGCAGGCACCGCCGGCGCTGCGCCAGCTGCACTACGCCTGGAACGGCATGGAGCCCGCCAGCGCCCTGCCACACATGGATGCCGCCGCCCTGCAGGAATGGCGCGAATGCATCCAGGCAGCACGCCAAAGGCTGCTGGCGCAGCAGGATTTATTGACCCAACTACTAGGGTTTGTGGCTGAAAAAAGCTAAAATCGCAGGTTTTGCGCTATTGGATTGAGCAATTGCTTTGACCGTAGCCGCATCCCCTGCCGCGAAATTTCTGCACCGGCGCACCAAGGCCTCTGGGCCCGATCCGCGCTACCTGCAGGCTGCGGCTCCAACCCAAGCACTACGCTATGAAAATCGCTCAAGAAATCCGCGCCGGCAACGTCATCATGCACGGCAAAGACCCGATGATCGTCCTGAAGACCGAATATGCCCGTGGCGGCCGTGGCGCTGCCACCGTGCGCATGAAGCTCAAGTCTCTTCTGGGCAACATGGGCACTGAAAACGTGTACAAGGCCGACGACAAGATCGACAACGTCATCCTCGACAAAAAAGAGTGCACCTACTCCTACTTTGCCGATCCGATGTACGTCTGGATGGACACCGAGTACAACCAGTACGAAGTCGAAGCCAGCAACATGGGCGACGCCATCAGCTACCTCGAAGACGGCATGGCCGCTGAAGTGGTGTTCTACGACGGCAAGGCCATCTCGGTCGAACTGCCGACCAGCGTCGAGCGCGAAATCACCTGGACCGAACCCGCCGTCAAGGGCGACACCTCGGGCAAGGTTTTGAAGCCTGCGAAGATCGCCACCGGCTTTGAAGTGCCCGTGCCGCTGTTCGTCAGCCAGGGCGACAAGATCGAGATCGACACCCGCACCGGCGAATACCGCAAGCGCGTCTGATACCGGCTGCACCGCCCGCCAGAGGGAGCCCCAGGGGCTCCCTTTTTTTATGCCCCTTGCAAGCGTACCTATAGGCCGATGGCCGCGATGCCGGCGCGTGCAATCTGCGCATCCTCGGCCGATTTGACGCCGCTCACGCCCACGGCCCCCAGGCACTGGCCGTTCTGGATGATCGCCACCCCGCCTTCGAGCATTCCCTCGACCAGGGGTGCCGACAGGAACGAGACCCGGCCGCCGTTGATCAAATCCTCGTACACCTTGCTCTCGCGCCGCCCCAGAGCCGCCGTGCGCGCCTTGGCCGGGGCCATGTGCGCGGACAGGGGGGCGGCGCCATCGAGGCGCTGCAGCCACAGCAGGTGGCCGCCGTCATCCACGATGGCAATGCTTACCACCCAGTGGTTCCTGGTGGCCTCGGCCTCGGCGGCGGCAGCGATCTTTTTGAGATCGGCCAATTCGAGTTCCGGCTTGGTTTTCATGCGGTTGATCCTTCCTAAAACGCAGGAACTTCGAGCATAGTGCCGCTATCCACCGGATGCAGGGCAAAACAATTGCACCTTCGACAGTGCTTGTCAGCCTCCCGCCATGCGCCCGGGCCTCTGGCCTAGAATGCGCCGTTTCATCGCTTTGAGAGAAAAGGGACAACCATGAACCAGCAACCCACCACCTGGGACACCGGCGGCTACGCCGTCTCGCAAGAGCAGCGCCACAAGGTGCTGCGCAACACCTACTGGCTGCTCGCCCTGAGCCTGCTGCCGACCGTGCTGGGCGCCTGGCTGGGCGTGGCCACGGGCATCACGCAGTCGCTGCGCGGCGGCCTGGGGCTGATCGTCTTCATGGGCGGCGCCTTCGGCTTCATGTTCGCCATCGAGAAAACCAAAAACTCGGCTGCCGGCGTCGGCGTGCTGCTGGCTTTTACCTTCTTCATGGGGCTGATGCTCTCGCGCCTGATCGGCATGGTGCTGGGCTTCAAGAACGGCACCGACCTCATCATGACCGCCTTCGCCGGCACGGCCGGGGTGTTCCTGGTCATGGCCAGCCTGGCCAGCGTCATCAAGCGCGACCTTTCGGGCATGGGCAAATGGCTCATGGTCGGCGCCCTGGTGCTGCTGGTGGGCAGCGTCGTCAACATCTTCGTCGGCTCCTCGGCCGGCAT
>JAJTBK010000446.1 GCA_021286965.1 Comamonadaceae bacterium
GCCGGCAAGCAGATTGCCGCGCCCAAGAGCTACGGCAAAGGCCAGCGCTACAAGGCCATCGAACCGGCCCCAGGCCGCTACGTGAAGCAAAAAGCCTGAATTTCTCCTGTCAGAATGGTGGGGCTGTCGCCAGGCCCGGCCCCCGCCTCGGACCATTTCCGTACCCCAGAAGGATAGCCATGGAAGACATCGTCATCGTTTCCGCCGCCCGCACCGCCGTCGGCAAGTTTGGCGGCACGCTCGCCAAGACCCCCGCCGTGGAACTCGGCGCCATCGCCATCAAGGAGGCCCTGGCGCGCGCCCGCGTCAGCCTCGACCAGGTCGGTGAAGTCATCATGGGCCAGGTGCTGGCCACCGGCTGCGGCCAGAACCCGGCGCGCCAGGCGCTGATGAAGGCCGGTATTGCCAAGGAAACCCCGGCCCTGACCATCAACGCCGTCTGCGGCTCCGGCCTCAAGGCCGTGATGCTCGCCGCCCAGGCCGTGGCCACGGGCGACAGCGAGATCGTCGTTGCCGGCGGCCAGGAAAACATGAGTCTGGCGCCGCACTTCCTCGCCGGCTCGCGCGATGGCCAGCGCATGGGCGACTGGAAGCTGCAAGACACCATGATCATCGACGGCCTGTGGGACGTGTACCACCAGTACCACATGGGCATCACTGCCGAGAACGTGGCGCGCGAGTATGGCATCACGCGCGAAATGCAGGATGCCCTGGCCCTGGCCAGCCAGCAAAAAGCCGCCGCCGCGCAGGATGCTGGCCGCTTTGCCGCCGAAATCGTGCCCGTGACCCTGGCACAGAAGAAGGGCGACCCCATCGTCTTCGCCGCCGACGAGTACCTCAACCGCAAGAGCAACGCCGAGGCCCTGGCCGGCCTGCGCCCCGCCTTTGACAAGGCCGGCAGCGTGACGGCAGGCAACGCCAGCGGTATCAACGACGGCGCTGCCGCCGTGGTCGTGATGAGCGCCAAGAAGGCCGCCGCCCTGGGCCTCACGCCCCTGGCGCGCATTGCGGCCTACGCCACCAGCGGCCTCGATCCGGCCACCATGGGCATGGGCCCGGTGCCGGCTTCGCGCAAGGCGCTGGCACGCGCGGGCTGGAGTGCTGCCGACGTTGATCTGTTCGAGCTCAACGAAGCCTTTGCCGCCCAGGCCTGCGCCGTCAACAAGGTGCTGGAGATCGACCCGGCGCGCGTCAACGTCAACGGCGGCGCAATTGCCATTGGCCATCCCATTGGCGCCTCCGGCTGCCGCGTGCTCGTCACGCTGCTGCACGAGATGCAGCGCAGCGGCGCCAAGAAGGGCCTGGCCGCGCTGTGCATCGGTGGCGGCATGGGCGTGTCGCTGGCGCTCGAGCGTTAAACCAATCAACACACCCGGCCCTTGATGGAAATGTCAGGGGCTGGTTTACCACCGAAGAGGAGCACAAGAATGGGTCAGAAAGTAGCGTACGTGACGGGCGGTATGGGCGGTATTGGTACCGCCATCTGCCAGCGCCTGCACAAGGAAGGTTTCAAGGTCATCGCCGGCTGTGGCCCGACGCGGGACTACCAGAAGTGGCTCGACGAGCAAAAGGAGCTGGGGTACACCTTCCACGCTTCGGTTGGCAACGTCGGCGACTGGGAGTCCACCGTCGAAGCCTTTGCCAAGACCAAGGCCGAGCATGGCAGCATCGACGTGCTGGTGAACAACGCCGGTATCACGCGTGACCGCATGTTCCTGAAAATGTCGCCCGACGACTGGAAGCAGGTCATCGACACCAACCTCAACTCCATGTTCAACGTCACCAAGCAGGTGGTGGCCGACATGGTGGAAAAAGGTTTTGGCCGCATCATCAACATCAGCAGCGTGAACGGCGAAAAAGGCCAGGCCGGCCAGACCAACTACTCTGCCGCCAAGGCCGGGATGCACGGCTTCACCATGGCCCTGGCGCAAGAGCTGGCCACCAAGGGCGTGACGGTGAACACCGTGGCTCCGGGCTACATCGGCACCGACATGGTCAAGGCCATCCGCCCCGATGTGCTGGAAAAAATCGTTGCCACCGTGCCCGTCAAGCGTCTGGGCGAGCCGAGTGAAATTGCCTCCATCATCGCCTGGCTGGCGAGCGAGGAGGGCGGCTACGCCACTGGCGCCGAGTTCTCGGTCAACGGCGGCCTGCACATGAATTGAGCGCCATGCGCCCACAAAAAAACCCGCTGCGTGCGGGTTTTTTTGTGGCTGGTGGAACAGGCCGCCGTTGGCCGTGCCCGGTCAGATGCGGGCGGGGGCGCGCTTGCGGTCACGTTCGTCTTCAGGCCAGGCAGTCAGGATAGCGGTGGTGTTCATGGCAAAAACTCCTTAGAGATGAGTGAACAACGCTCCTGGTAAACGCTGGGTTGACAGTTTTTTTGAAAATTTTTTACGCTCTCAAAAATATAGCTGCTCGGGCTTGTCTGTATTGCCTTACAGCCCGTTTTCTATCCCCTCAATGGTTTCCGACAGCTCCAGCCAGTGCAGCTCCAATTCCTCGATCTCGTCGCTGCAGGCCTTCAGGCGCCGGCCGCAGTCGGCGATGTCTTGCGGCGCCAGGCCCTGGCTCAGGCGTTCTTCGAGGGTGGTTTTTTCGGCGTTCAGGGCTGCCAGGCGGGTATCGACCTGGGCCAGCTCGCGCTTGTAGGGCTTGGTTTTTTCGGCCAGCTGCTGGCGTGCCTGGGCGCTGGCGCGGCGCTGTTCGCGCCCGTCCTTGGGCGCGGCGGTGCTGGCCGGGGCCACTGGCGCGCTGGCGCGCAGCTGCTCGCGCAGGCGCTTGGCCTCGTCGAGCAGGTAGCGCTGGTAGTCGTCGAGGTCGCCATCGAAGGGCCCGACCTGGCCGCGCCCGACGAGCCAGAACTCGTCGCACACTGCGCGCAAGAGCGCCCGGTCGTGGCTCACCAGCATGACCGTGCCCTCGAATTCGTTGAGCGCCATGGCCAGCGCCTCGCGCGTGGCCAGGTCGAGGTGGTTGGTCGGCTCGTCGAGCAGCAGCAGGTTGGGGCGCTGCCAGACGATGAGCGCCAGCACCAGGCGGGCTTTTTCGCCGCCGCTCATGCTGCCCACGGGCTGTGTGACCATGTCGCCGCTGAAGTTGAAGGAGCCCAGGAAGTTGCGCAGCTCCTGCTCGCGGGCGTCGATGCCGCACGTGCGCGCCAGGCGCACCATGTGGCCCAGCGGGTGGTCGTCCGGGTGCAGCACGTCGAGTTCCTGCTGCGCAAAGTAGCCAATCGCCAGGCCCTTGCCCTCGGTGACCTTGCCCGCCAGCGGCGCCATGGTGCGGGCAATGGTCTTGACCAGCGTCGATTTGCCCTGGCCGTTGGCGCCCAGGATGCCGATGCGCTGGCCGGCGAGCACGGTTTTGCTCACGCCGCGCAAGATGGTGGTCTCGCTGCCATCGCCCGCGCGGTAGCCAAAGGCGGCATCGGTCAGCGCCAGCATGGGGTTGGGCAGGTTGGCCGGTTCCTTGAATTCAAAGGTGAAATCGGCGCTGGCGAGCACGGGGGCGATTTTTTCCATGCGCTCCAGGGCCTTGACGCGGCTTTGTGCCTGACGTGCCTTGGTGGCCTGGGCCTTGAAGCGGTCGATGAATTTTTGCAGGTGCGCGATCTTGTCCTGCTGGCGCTCGAAGGCCGCTTGCTGCAGCAGCATCTGCTGCGCCCGCAGGTCTTCAAACAGGCTGTAGTTGCCGCCGTAGCGCGTCAGCTGCGCGTTCTCGATGTGCAGCGTCACGCGGGTGACGGCGTCGAGAAACTCGCGGTCGTGGCTGATGACGATGAGCGTGCCCTCGTAGCGCGTCAGCCAGGCTTCGAGCCAGACGAGCGCATCCAAATCGAGGTGGTTGGTCGGCTCATCGAGCAGCAGCAGGTCGCTCGGGCACATGAGGGCGCGCGCGAGCTGCAGGCGCATCCGCCAGCCGCCGGAGAAGCTGTTGACGGGGTTATCGAGCTGCCCCACCTGAAAGCCCAGGCCCAGGATCAGCGCCTGGGCGCGCGCCGGCGCGTCGTGGGCGCCGGCGTCCGCCAGGTCGGCGTGCGCCTGGGCAATGGCCAGGCCATCACCCGCTTGCTCTGCTTTTTGTAGCTGCTCACGTAGGCTGGACAAGCGTGTGTCGCCATCGAGCACAAAATCGGTGGCCGATTCGCTGGTTTCCGGCATGTGCTGCGCGACCTGCGCCATGCGCCACTGCGGCGGCATGAAAAAATCGCCGCCGTCTTCGTGCAGGCTGCCGTTCAAGAGCGCAAACAAGGAGGACTTGCCCGCGCCGTTGCGCCCGACCAGGCCGACGCTTTCGCCGGGGTGGATGGTGGCGTTGACGGCGTCGAGCAGCACCTTGCTGCCACGGCGCAAGGTGACGTTTTTGAGGGTAATCATTCAGGCGGGAGAGAGTTCGAGCAGGGCGCGGCGGGTGATGAGCAGCACCTGGTCGGTGCCCGCGCTGGTGTCAAGCCAGAACACGGGCAGCTGGGGAAAGGCGGCCTCGAAGTGGGCGCGTTCGTTGCCAATTTCCAGCACCAGCACGGCGTCTGCGCTCATGCAGGCGGTGGCATCGTGCCGCAGGCGGCGGATGAAGTCCATGCCGTCGGCGCCACCAGCGAGCGCCAGTTCTGGCTCGGCGCGGTATTCCTGCGGCAAGGCGGCCATGCTGTGCGCGTTGACGTAGGGCGGGTTGCACACGATCAAATCCCAGGGGCCGGGCAGTTGCGCCAGGCCGTCGGATTGCACCAGGGTGATGCGCTCTTGCAGGCCGTGTTTTTCGACGTTGATGCGGGCCACGGCCAGGGCCTCGGGCGAGAGGTCGGCGCCGGTGACCTGCACCTCGGGCCAGGCCATGGCGGCGAGCACGGCGAGGCTGCCGTTGCCGGTGCACAGGTCGAGCACCTGGCGCGTCTGGTCGGAGAGCCAGCCGTCGATACTGCCGTCGGCCAGCAGCTCGGCGATGAAGCTGCGCGGCACGATGGCGCGCTCATCGACGTAGAACGGCACGCCCATCAGCCACGCCTCTTGCGTGAGGTAGGCGGCGGGCTTGCGGCTGGCGATGCGCTGTGCAAAAAGTGTAGCTACTCGCGCTTGATCGGCGGGCGTTACAGGCGTATTGGCTACGGAATCGGGGGCGTCGTCCAGGGGGCTGTCGAGCGCCAGGCCCAGGGCCCAGAGCACCAGCCAGGCGGCTTCGTCCTGGGCATTGCTGGTGCCGTGGCCAAAGCCGACGCCGGCCTGCGTGAGCGCCGCCGCGCCGCTGGCGATCAGGGCGCTGACGTGCGCGCCGTGCACGGGGGCGCCGCTCATGCCAGCGCCTGCGCATGCAGGTTCTCAAGGGTGCGGCGGTAGATGTTCTTCAGCGGTTCGATGTCGGCCAGGGCAATGTGCTCGTTGATCTGGTGGATGCTGGCGTTGGGCGGGCCCAGTTCGATGACCTGCGGGCAGATGGCGGCGATGAAGCGCCCGTCGCTGGTGCCGCCGGTGGTCGAGAGCTCGGTCGCCAGCCCGGTTTCGGCGCTGATGGCCGCTTGCACGGCGGCGAGCAGGCTGCCGGGCTCGGTCAGGAAGGGCTGGCCGCCCAGCGTCCACTGCAGCGCGTACTCCAGGCCGTGGCGGTCGAGCAGGCTGTGCACGCGCTCTTTCAGGCCCTCGGCCGTGCTGGCGGTGCTGAAGCGGAAGTTGAAGTCGATCACCACCTGGCCGGGGATGATGTTGCTCGCGCCCGTACCGCCGTGCATGTTGCTGATCTGCCAGCTGGTGGGCGGGAAAAAGGCGTTGCCCTGGTCCCAGACGGTGGCGGCGAGCTCGGCCAGCGCCGGCAGCGCCTGGTGGATGGGGTTGCGTGCCAGCTGCGGGTAGGCGATGTGGCCCTGCACGCCCTTGACGGTGAGCTTGCCCGAGAGCGTGCCCCGGCGGCCGTTTTTCACCATGTCGCCGGTGCGTGCCACCGAGGTCGGCTCGCCGACGATGCAGGCATCGAGGCGCTCGCCGCGTGCGGCCAGGCGTTCGACGACGATCTTCGTGCCATCGACCGAGGGGCCTTCCTCGTCGCTGGTGAGCAAGAAGGCGATGTCGATCGCCGGCTGCGCCGTGGCGGCGAGGAACTCCTCGACGGCGACGACGAAGGCGGCGATGGAGGTTTTCATGTCGCTCGCGCCGCGCCCGTAGAGCTTGCCGTCGCGGATCGTCGGCACGAACGGGTCGCTGTCCCAGCGCTCCAGCGGGCCGGTGGGGACGACGTCGGTGTGGCCGGCGAATACTATTGTTTTAATAGCGCCTTGCGCTGTATTGGTGGGCGCTGCAGGCCGTTTTGCCCATAAATTGCGGACAAAAAAACTGTCCGGGCCGCTGTCCATGCGTTCGCAGGCAAAGCCCAGGGGCGCCAGGCGCGCGCACAGCAGTTCGAGGCAGTTGGCGTCTTCGGGCGTGACGGAGGGGCGCGCAATGAGTTGCTGCGCCAGTTCCAGGGTAGCGGTCATACGGGAGGTCAGGTGGGTTTCACGTCCAGGACGATTTCGGTGAACGAGGGCGTGTCGTCCTCGGCGCCTTCTTCCTGGGCGGCTTTTTGGGCCTGGGCGGCGTTGGCCGCCATGGCAAAGTCGTTTTGCAGGCGCCACATCAGGTTGGTGGGCGAGTCGGCGTAGGCCAGACCCTCTTTGCGGTCGATGCGGTCTTCGCGGATCAGGCGTGCCAGGTCTTCTTCAAAGGTTTGCGAGCCTTCGGCCATGGATTTTTCCATGGCCTCGCGCACGCCGGAAAAATCGCCTTTTTCCACCAGTTCGCTCACCAGTTTGGTGTTGAGCATGACCTCGCAGGCCGGCACGCGGGCGCCGCTGTGCGTGCGCACCAGGCGTTGCGAGATCACGGCCTTGAGGGCCGAGGCCAGGTCGCCGAGCATGGTCGAGCGCACCTCGACGGGGTAGAACGACAAAATGCGGTTGAGCGCGTGGTAGCTGTTGTTGCCGTGCAGCGTGGCCAGCACCAGGTGGCCCGACTGGGCGTAGGCGATGGCGGCGGACATGGTCTCGCGGTCGCGGATTTCACCGATCAGGATCACGTCCGGCGCCTGGCGCAGGGCGTTCTTCAGGGCGATTTGCAGCGATTGCGTGTCGCTGCCGATCTCGCGCTGGTTGACCACCGATTTCTTGTTCTTGAACTGGTACTCGATCGGGTCCTCGATCGTCAGGATGTGGCCCGACATGATGGCGTTGCGGCTGTCGATCATGGCAGCGAGCGAGGTGCTCTTGCCCGAGCCGGTGGCGCCCACCATCAGGATCAGCCCGCGCTTGTTGAGCATCAGCTCGGGCAGCACGGCCGGCAGGTTGAGCGAAGACAGCTCGGGGATGTGCTGCGCGATGAAGCGGATCACGACCGCGTACGAGCCGCGCTGGCGCATGGCGCTGACGCGAAAGCGCCCGACGCCGCTGATCGGCACGCCCATGTTGAGCTCGCCGGTTTCCTCTAATTCTTCGATGCGCTCGGGCTCGACCACCTCGGCCAGCAGGTTCTTGGGCGCATCGGGCGGCAGGATCTGGTTGTTGATCGGCAGGCAGTCGCCGTTGATCTTGATGAGGGCCGGCGCCGCCGCCGAAAGGTAGACGTCCGACGCCTTTTTCTCGGCCATTAGGCGCAGGATGCGCTCCATGGTTCCCATGCTGGTGCTCATTGGACAGTCTCCTTTCGTGGCGCGCGTTCGGTGGCCTTGTTAGTCGCGCAGCAGGTCGTTCAGGCTGGTCTTGGAACGCGTTTGCGCGTCCACGGTCTTGACGATGACGGCAGCGTAGGTGCTGTAGTCCTGGCCGGCCTTGGTCTTCTTGGGCAGGTTGCCGCTGATGACGACCGAGCCCGCCGGCACGCGGCCGTAGCTGATCTCGCCCGTGTCGCGGTTGAAGATCGGCGTGCTCTGGCCGATGTACACGCCCATGCCGAGCACGGAGTTTTCTTCCACGATCACGCCCTCGACGACTTCGGAGCGCGCGCCGATGAAGCAGTTGTCCTCGATGATGGTCGGGTTCGCCTGCAGGGGTTCGAGCACCCCGCCCAGGCCGACGCCGCCCGAGAGGTGCACGTTCTTGCCCACCTGCGCGCAGGAGCCGACGGTGGCCCAGGTATCGACCATGGTGCCTTCATCGACGTAGGCGCCGATGTTGACGTAGCTGGGCATGAGGATGGCGCCACGGGCGACGAAGCTGCCCCGGCGCGCCACGGCCGGTGGCACCACGCGTACGCCGGTGGCGGCCATCTCTTGTGCCGACAGGCCGGCGAACTTGGTCGGCACCTTGTCGTAAAAGCCCAGCTCGCCCGCTTGCATCAGGGCGTTATCGTTCAGGCGGAACGACAGCAGCACGGCTTTTTTCAGCCACTGGTGCACCGTCCATTGGCCCACGCCGGTGCGCGTGGCCACGCGCAGGCGGCCGTCGTTGAGTTCGGCCAGCACATGCTCGACGGCGTCGCGCACTTCTTGCGGTGCGCTTTGGGGCGACAGGCTGGTGCGCTGTTCCCAGGCGCTGTCGATGATGTGTTGCAGTTGTTCGCTCATGGCAGGGGGTCTCTAGTTGCGGTGGGATTGGATGAATTGGGCGATGCGCGTGGCCGCTTCGGTGCACTCGTCGGTCTCGGCCACCAGGGCCATGCGCACGCGCTGCGCGCCGGGGTTGGCGCCAGCGGCCTCGCGGGCCAGGTAGCTGCCCGGTAGCACCGTCACATTGTATTGAGCGTACAGGGCACGGGCGAACTCGGCGTCGCTCAGGCCCAGCTGCGCCGGCACCTGGGCCCAGAGGTAAAAACCGGCATCGGGCAGTTGCACG
>JAJTBK010000476.1 GCA_021286965.1 Comamonadaceae bacterium
TGCCGTGGTGCGGGTTGGTGCCGACGCCGGAGTAGGCGAATTCGGTCATGTGCGTCTTGCCGATGAAGGCCGCGCCAGCGCGGCGCAGGCGGGCCACGGCGCTGCTGTCTTGCGCGGCGGCGGGGGCATCAGCCAGCGCCCGTGCGCTGGCGCGGGTGGGCAGCCCCTGCATATCGAACAGGTCTTTGACGGATACCGCCAGGCCGGCCAGGGGTTGCTCGGGCCGGGCAGCGGCGGCCTGGGCCTGGGCGCTCGCCGGCAGCAGGGCCGAGAACGCGTGCTGGCAGGGCGCGGCCTGCGCCCGCTCCAGGCAGCGCTGCAGCCAGTCGCTGGCGTGGCCGTGGCCGCCGAGCAGGCTGGCGCGGACGCTGTGCAGGTCAGGAAACATGGGGTGTGCTAGAATCGTCGGGTTTAGCTGAAAGCTGCCCGTAAGCCTTACGGTGCAGGAGCTGAATAAATAGCAAACCAGCCCATCAAGGTGTTGCGTCCTTCCGGTGAAGGGGCAAATGTCGGGCTGGATTTTAGACCCAACCTTCGGAGTAATTCTCATGACCGTGACCATGCGCGAAATGCTGGAAGCAGGTGTCCACTTCGGCCACCAAACCCGCTTCTGGAACCCCAAGATGGCCCCCTTCATCTTCGGCCATCGCAACAAGATTCACATCATCAACCTGGAAAAATCGCTGCCGATGTTCCAGGAGGCGCAAAAGTTCGTCAAGCAGCTCGCTGCCAACCGTGGCACCATCTTGATGGTCGGCACCAAGCGCCAGGCCCGTGAGCTGGTGGCTGAGCAGGCCCAGCGCGCCGGCGTGCCTTACGTCGATCAGCGTTGGCTCGGCGGTATGCTGACCAACTTCAAGACCGTCAAGACCTCCATCAAGCGCCTGAAGGACATGAAGGCGCAGCAGGAAGCTGGCCTCGAGTCCATGAGCAAGAAAGAACAGCTGATGTTCGTGCGCGAAATGGCCAAGCTCGAAAAAGACATCGGTGGCATTCAGGATATGACCACGCTGCCGGACGCCATTTTCGTGATCGACGTCGGCTACCACAAGATTGCCATCTCTGAAGCCAAGAAGCTGGGCATCCCGCTGATCGGCGTGGTGGACTCCAACCACAACCCCGAAGGCATCGACTACGTCATCCCCGGCAACGACGACTCGGCCAAGGCCGTGGCGCTGTACGCCCGTGGCATCGCTGACGCCATCCTCGAAGGCCGTGCCAACGCCGTGGAAGAAGTCGTCAAGGCTGTGGCTGGCGAAGGCAGCGACGAATTCGTGGAAGTGCAAGAGTCCGCCGCCTGATACCCCGGCTGCGCGACCGGGCGCACAAAAAAGCGGGGCCCCTGGTGAGCCCCCTTTTTTATTCTGTGAACACAATTGAACTGATTGGAGAGACTGCAAATGGCTGCTATTACCGCAAGCATGGTCGCTGAACTGCGCGCCAAGACCGACGCCCCGATGATGGAATGCAAGAAGGCCCTGACCGAGGCCGACGGCGACATGGCCAAGGCCGAAGAGCTGCTGCGCGTCAAGCTCGGCACCAAGGCCGGCAAGGCTGCTGCCCGCGTTACCGCCGAAGGCGTGGTCGCCTCGTTCATCGACGGCCAACTGGGCGCGCTGATCGAAGTCAACAGCGAAACCGACTTCGTGTCCAAGAACGACAGCTTCATCGCCATGGCCAAGGCGGCTGCCGAGCTGGTGGCCAAGCACAACCCGGCCGACATCGCCGCCCTGGGCGCGCTGCCCTACGCGCAAGACAGCTTCGGCCCCACGCTGGAAGACGTGCGCAAGGGCCTGATCGGCAAGATCGGCGAGAACATGTCGTTCCGCCGCTTCAAGCGCTTTGACGGCACCAACCTGGCTGCTTACCTGCACGGCTCGCGCATCGGCGTGGTCGTCGAGTTCGACGGTGACGCCACGGCCGCCAAGGACGTGGCCATGCACGTGGCCGCCATGAAGCCCGCCGCCCTGACCAGCGCCGAAGTGCCGGCCGAGCTGATCGCCAAGGAGCGTGCCGTGGCCGAAGGCAAGGCCGACGAAGCCAACAAGGAGCTGGTTGCCGCTGGCAAGCCCGCGCAAAGCGCCGAAATCACTGCCAAGCGCATCGACGGCGCCGTGCAGAAGTTCCTCAAGGAAGTTTCGCTCGCCGACCAGGTGTTCGTGAAGGCTGCCGACGGCAAGCAAACCGTGGCCGCCATGCTCAAGGCCGCCAACACCACCATCAAGGGCTTTACCCTGTACGTGGTGGGCGAAGGCATCGAGAAGAAGGCCGACGACTTCGCCGCCGAAGTGGCGGCGCAAGTGGCCGCTGCCAAGGCTTCTGCCGCCTGATCGCGCTGCGCCCCTGTTTTCCCCTTCACCTGTAACCGCCGCCTTTGGAGATTTGCCCATGACCACCGCCACCCCAGCCCACAAGCGCATCCTGCTCAAGTTGTCTGGTGAGGCCCTCATGGGCGATGACGCCTTTGGCATCAACCGCAGCACCATCGAGCGCATGGTGGAAGAAGTTGCGGGCGTGACGCGCCTGGGCGTGCAGGTGGCGGTGGTGATCGGCGGGGGCAATATTTTTCGTGGCGTGGCCGGCGGCGCCGTCGGCATGGACCGCGCCACGGCCGACTACATGGGCATGTTGGCCACGGTCATGAACGCCCTGGCCCTGGCTGACGCCATGGACAAGCAGGGCCTGACGGCCCGCGTCATGTCGGCCATCGCCATCGACCAGGTGGTCGAGCCCTATGTGCGCCCGAAGGCGCTGCAATACCTTGAAGAGGGCAAGGTGGTGGTGTTCGCTGCCGGCACCGGCAACCCCTTCTTCACCACCGACACGGCAGCGGCGCTGCGCGGGGCGGAAATTGGCGCCGAAGTGGTGCTCAAGGCGACCAAGGTCGATGGTGTCTATACCGCCGACCCGCACAAAGATGCCTCGGCCACGCGCTACGCCAAGCTCTCGTTCGACGAAGCCATTACGCGCAATCTGGGCATCATGGATGCCACCGCCTTTGCCCTGTGCCGCGATCAAAAATTACCTATCCGCGTTTTCTCCATCGTCAAACATGGCGCACTGCAGCGCGTGGTGATGGGTGAGGACGAGGGTACGCTGGTGTACGCTTGAGGGCTTTGCCTCGCTGCCCCGCACGGAGAATCACATGACCATCGCCGATATCAAGAAGAACGCCGACACCAAGATGGACCAGTCCATCGCGGCCTTCAAGAACAACCTGGGCAAGATCCGCACGGGCCGCGCCAACCCGCAGCTGCTCGACACCATCCACGTCGAGTACTACGGCTCCATGGTGCCGCTGTCGCAGGTGGCCAACGTTGCCTTGCTCGACGCCCGCACCATCAGCGTTCAGCCCTGGGAAAAGCCCATGGCCGCCAAGATCGAGAAAGCCATCCGCGAAAGCGATCTGGGCCTGAACCCCGCTTCGCTCGGTGACCTGATCCGCGTGCCCATGCCGCCGATGAGCGAAGAGCGCCGCAAGGAAATGACCAAGCTCGCGCGCAACGAAGGCGAAGCCGCCAAGGTGGCGGTGCGCAACCTGCGCCGCGATGCGAACGACGCCGTGAAAAAGCTCGTCAAGGACAAGCTGGCGTCGGAAGACGAGCAAAAGCGTGCCGAAGCCGAAGTGCAAAAGGCCACCGACAAGCGTATTGCCGAGATCGACCAGCTCGTCGCCGCCAAAGAACAAGAAATCATGGCCATCTGACGGCGCCACCCAGGGCCGTACGCCATGTCTGCATCTGCCAAGGTGGTGCCGCACCACATCGCCATCGTCATGGATGGCAATGGCCGCTGGGCTGCGCGGCGCTTCATGCCGCGCCTGGTCGGGCACAAGCAGGGGGTTGAATCCCTGCGCCGCTGCGCCCGCGCCTGCCAGCAGCGCGGCGTGCGCGTGCTCACGGTGTTTGCCTTTTCCTCCGAGAACTGGAACCGGCCGCAAGACGAGGTTTCGGGCCTGATGGAACTCATGGGCGTGGCCCTGGCGCGCGAGGTGCCTGATCTGCACAAAGAGGGCGTGCGCATCCATTTCGTGGGCGAGCGCGCCAGCCTGTCGGAGAAGGTGCGTGCCGGCCTGGCACAGGCCGAGGCCTTGACGGCGGGCAACACCAGCCTGGTGCTCAACGTCTGCTTCAACTACGGCGGGCGCTGGGACGTTGCCCAGGCCGCTGCCGCCCTGGCCGCGCGTGGTGAGGCCATTACCGAGGCGAGTCTGGACCGGGCCCTGGCTCTGGCCCACGTCCCCGATCCCGACCTCGTCATCCGCACTGGCGGCGAGATGCGCATCAGCAACTTCCTGCTGTGGCAGGCTGCTTATTCCGAGTTTTATTTCAGCGACAAGCTCTGGCCTGAGTTTGACGCTGCCGCCCTTGACCAAGCCATTGCTGCCTACGCCCAGCGCGAGCGCCGCTTTGGCCAAACCTCTGCCCAAGTCCAGGGCCAGGCGGCGCCGTAACACGGCGGCCCTGGCGGATCTTTCTCATGCTCCAACAGCGCATCATCACCGCCCTGGTGTTGCTGGCCATCGTTTTGCCAGCCCTCTTTTACCCCGGCCCGCTGCCCTTCATGCTGGTGGTGCTGGTCATGATGGCCGCCGGCGCCTGGGAGTGGGGGCGTTTGAGTGGCTTTGGCCAGGGCGGGGCCCTGGGCATGGGGGCGCTGTGCCTGCTGCTGTGCGGCCTGAGCTGGTGGGCCGGGCTGGCGCAGCGGCCGCTGCCCTGGCTGTGGGCACTTGGCGGCGGCCTGTGGGTGCTCGGTGGCGGCGCGCTGCTGCGCACCGGCGTCAGCGGCTGGCCGCACATTCCCCGGTTGCTGCGCACCCTGGGCGGGCTGCTGGCGCTGTGGCTGGCCTGGCTGGCGGTGGTGCAGGCCCATGCGCGCGGCGTTAATTTTCTGCTGTCGGTGCTGACCCTGGTGTGGGTGGCCGACATTGGCGCCTATTTTTCTGGCCGCGCCTTCGGTCGCCGCAAGCTGGCTCCGGCGATCAGTCCGGGCAAGAGCTGGGAGGGCGTCTGGGGCGGCATGGTGGGCGTGCTGCTGCTGGCGCTGCTGTGGGCTTGGGCTGACCAGACCTGGCAGGCGCCGGTGCCCAGTTTTTATACCGGCCTGCGCCAGCAGGGCTGGTGGCTGCTGCTGCTGGCCGTGGTCTTCATGGCGGCGATGAGCGTTGTCGGCGACTTGGTGGAATCGCTCATCAAGCGCAGTGCCGGCGTCAAGGACAGCAGCGGCCTGCTGCCCGGCCACGGTGGCGTGCTCGACCGCATCGACGCCCTGCTGCCGACCTTGCCCTTGGCCATGATGCTGACCGAATGGGTGCACGTATGACACAAACCACCAAGCCCCAGACCTTGACGGTGCTGGGCGCCACCGGCTCGATTGGCAGCAACACCCTGGACGTGGTGCGCCGCCACCCCGGGCGCTACCAGGTGTTTGCCTTGAGCGCGGCGACGCAGGTCGATGCCTTGCTCGCCCAGTGCGCGGAGTTTCGTCCGCGCTATGCCGTCATGGCCAGCGCCGCACACGCGGCCCAGCTGGCAGAAAAAATCAAGGCAAATAGCCTTCCAACGCAGGTGCTGCAAGCGTCAGGCGCTCTTGAAACGATAGCATCACACGAGGCTGTGGATGCCGTCATGGGCGCCATCGTCGGTGCTGCCGGCCTGGCGCCTTGCCTGGCGGCAGCGCGTGCCGGTAAGCGCCTGCTGCTGGCGAACAAAGAGGCGCTGGTGGTCGGCGGCCAGCTCTTCATGGACACCGTCAAGCACCATGGTGCGACGCTTTTGCCCATCGATAGCGAGCATTCGGCCATTTTTCAGTGCCTGCCCGAAGAGCGCAGCAGCTGGGCGGCGCGGGTCGATAGCATTTTGTTGACGGCCTCGGGCGGGCCGTTTCGCCAGCGCGACCCGGCGACGCTGGCGCAGATCACGCCCGAGCAGGCCTGTGCGCACCCGAACTTTGCCATGGGGCGCAAAATCTCGGTCGATTCCGCCACCATGATGAACAAGGCGCTCGAAGTGATCGAGGCGCGCTGGCTGTTCGACATGGCGCCCGAGCAGATTCAGGTGGTGATCCACCCGCAGCAAATCATCCACTCCATGGTGCAGTTCAAGGATGCCTCCATCCTGGCGCAGCTGGGCACACCCGATATGCGCGTGCCTATTGCCTGCGGCCTGGCCTGGCCCGAGCGCATCGAGAGCGGCGCAGCGCGGCTCGATTTTGCGCAGCTCGCGGCGCTGACCTTTGAAGACGCAGATGCCCGGCGCTTCCCCGGCCTGCACCTGTCGTGGCAGGCGCTGCGCGCCGCAGAAGGCACGACCGCCGTGCTCAACGCGGCCAACGAGGTCGCGGTCGATGCCTTCTTGCAGCGGCGCCTGCGCTTTGACCGCATCCACCAGGTGAACCTGCAAACGCTAGAACGCATCACGCCGGCACGCCCGGCGAGCGTGCAGGATCTGCTGGCGCTCGATGAAGAGGCGCGCAGCGCCGCCCAGGCTGCCGTCGCGCGCCTGGCGGCCTGAGCGGCGAGGCGTACATGCTGCTGACCCTCGTTGCCTTCCTGGCCGCGCTGGCGCTGCTGATCGCGGTGCACGAATACGGCCACTACCGTGTCGCCGTGGCCTGTGGTGTCAAGGTGCTGCGCTTTTCGGTCGGCTTTGGCCAGCCGCTGCTGCGCTGGACGAAAAAGGGCCAGCCCACCGAATTCGTCATCGGCCTGTTCCCGCTCGGCGGTTATGTGCGGATGCTCGATGAGCGCGAGGCCCCGGTCGATGCCAGCGAGCGCCACCTGGCCTTCAACACCCAGCCGCTGCACAAGCGCGCCGCCATCGTGGCTGCTGGGCCGCTGGCCAACCTGCTGCTGGCCGTGCTGCTCTATGCCCTGGTGAATTGGAGCGGGGTGGAGGAGCCGCGCGCCATCATTGCCAGCCCGGTGGCCGGCTCCGTGGCGCAGCAGGCGGGCCTGCATGGCGGCGAGCTGGTGCGTGCCATTGCCGTGGGTAGTGGCACCATGCAGCCGGTGCGCTCGTTTGAAGATTTGCGCTGGACGCTGGCGCGCGCCACCCTCGATGGCGAGAACGTGCGCCTTGATACATCGGCCCCCGATGGCGGCGCGCACCGCCAGCTGGTGCTGGAGACGGCGCGTATCGACGCCAGCGAGGCCGATGCGCAGCTGTTTCGCAAGATCGGCATCGTCAGCCCCTGGACGGCACCGGTGCTCGGCGAGATCATGCCCGGCAGCGCAGCCGCGCGCGCCGGCCTGCGCGAGGGCGACCAGGTGCTCAAGGTTGGAAGCGCCGAAATCGTCGATGGCGCCCAGCTGCGCGAGCTCATCCGCGCTGCCGTGCGCAATGGCCAGGGGCAAACGCAAACCTGGCAGCTGCGCCGTGCTGGCACCCTGTTGGGCCTGGACGTGACGCCCGAGGTGCGCACTGAAGCCCAGGGGGCGGTGGGGCGGATTGGGGCCTTCGTTGGCGCGCCACCGCAGATGCTGACCGTGCGCTATGGCGCGTGGGATGGTTTTTGGAGCGGGGTGCAGCGCACCTGGGAAGTATCGAGCCTGACGCTGCGCACCATGGGGCGCATGGTGATCGGCGAGGCGTCGCTGAAAAATCTGAGCGGCCCGCTGACCATTGCCGACTATGCCGGGCGTTCGGCCAGCATGGGACTGACGCAGTACCTGGCGTTTCTCGCCCTCATCAGCGTCAGCCTGGGTGTGCTCAACCTGCTGCCCCTGCCC
>JAJTBK010000520.1 GCA_021286965.1 Comamonadaceae bacterium
GATTTCCTTCGTCGGCTCCACCCGCGTGGGCACCCATGTGTACAACCGCGCCAGCCTCGCCGGCAAGCGCGTGCAGTGCATGATGGGCGCGAAGAACCACGCCATCGTCATGCCCGACGCCAACAAGGAGCAGTCGCTCAACGCCCTGGTGGGTGCCTCGTTCGGCGCTGCCGGCCAGCGCTGCATGGCGATTTCGGTGGCGGTGCTGGTGGGCGAGGCGCAAAAGTGGATTCCCGATTTTGTCGCCAAGGCCCAGTCGCTCAAGGTCTCGGCCGGTACTACGCCGGGGGCGGACGTGGGGCCGGTGATCTCCTGCGCCGCACGCGAGCGCGTCGAGGGCCTGATCGCCAAGGGCGTGGAGCAAGGCGCCACCCTCGAACTCGATGGCCGCAAGCCGCAGGTGGCCGGTTTTGAGCAGGGCAACTTCGTCGGTCCGACGATTTTCAGCGGCGTCAAGCCCGGCATGGCGATCTACGAGCAAGAGATTTTCGGCCCCGTGCTGTGCCTGGTGGGTGCCGACGACCTGGAGCAGGCGATTGACTTCATCAACGCCAACCCGAACGGCAACGGCACGGCCATCTTCACGCAAAGCGGCGCGGCGGCGCGCATGTTCCAGGAGGACATCGACGTCGGCCAGGTGGGCATCAACGTGCCCGTGCCCGTGCCCGTGCCGCTGTTCTCCTTCAGTGGCAGCCGCGCCTCCAAGCTCGGCGACCTGGGGCCGTACGGCAAGCAGGTGGTGCTGTTCTACACCCAGACCAAAACCGTGACGGCGCGCTGGTTTGACGACAGCACGCTGCACCACGGGGTGAACACCACCATCAGCCTGAAGTAAGGGTCAATAAGGGTAAAAATGGCTGCCAGCGCTTATACAACAAGCGCCAGCAGCTATAAAAATAAGAGCAAGGAGTATTTCCATGGACTTTGAACTGAACGCTGACCAGCGCGCCTTTGCCGACACGGCACGCGCCTTTGCGCAGGCGGAGCTGGCGCCACATGCCGCCCGCTGGGACGAGGAAGGCATTTTTCCCGTGGAAGTCTTTGCCAAGGGCGGCGCCCTGGGTTTTTGCGGCCTGTACGCGCCCGAGGAGATTGGCGGCCTGGCGTTGCCGCGCCTGGACGCCACCTTGGTGTTTGAGGAGCTGGCGGCGGTCGATCCCTCGACGGCGGCGTTTTTCACCATCCACAACATGGCGACCTGGATGGTCGGCACCTGGGGCCAGCCGGCGCTGCGCGCCGCCTGGGGCGAGTCGCTGACCAGCGGCCAGAAACTCGCCAGCTACTGCCTGACCGAGCCCGGCAGCGGCTCGGACGCGGCCTCGCTGCAGACACGCGCCGAGCGCATCGGCGACGAGTACGTGCTGCACGGCGGCAAGGCCTTCATCAGCGGCGCGGGCAGCACCGATCTGCTGGTGGTCATGGCGCGCACCGGCGGCCCCGGGGCAGCCGGCGTCAGCGCCCTGGCCGTGCCGGCGCAGCTGCCGGGCATCATCTACGGCAAGAAAGAGCAAAAAATGGGCTGGAACAGCCAGCCCACGCGCCAGATCAGCTTTGACGGCGTGCGCGTGCCCGCCGAGAACCTGCTCGGCCAGGAAGGCGATGGCTTCAAGATGGCGATGAAGGGGCTCGATGGCGGGCGCATCAACATCGCCACCTGCTCG
>JAJTBK010000527.1 GCA_021286965.1 Comamonadaceae bacterium
AGTCGAAACCGGCAGCCGTCTGGGATTGAGCGCACGTGAGACACCAGCCTCCGTCACCGTGGTGGATCGCGCCACCATCGAGGCGCGCGGCGCCCAGGACACGCAGGAAATCCTGCGCGCCATTCCCGGGGTGACCGCGCACAACGCACCGGGCAGCATCGGTGTGAGCTACCGTGGCTTTGGCAGCGGCTCGATTGGCCAGATGTTCAACGGCATCAGCGTGCAATATTCCATCGCTGCACGCCCGGTCGATAGCTGGATCTACGACCGGGTCGAGGCCATTGGCGGCCCGTCGAGCTTTCTGTTCGGCTCGGGCGCCGTGGGTGGCTCCATCAACTACATCACCAAGACAGCCGAGCGGCACGACTTCAGCGAGGGCCAGCTGCGCCTGGGCCAAAACAACCTCAAGGAGGTTTCGCTGGGCCTGAACCGGCGCATCGCCGGCAGCGACACCGCGGCCGGCCCGCAGCATTTCGCGCGCATCGACCTGAACCACCGCGATGCCGGCAACTGGGTGGAAGGTATGCACACGCGCTCCACGCAGCTGGCCAGCTCGCTGCTGTCCGACCTGGGCGGCGGCCTCACCCACACACTGGCCTACGAGTACCAGAACGAGCATGTGGATCGGCCCTACTGGGGCACGCCGCTGCTCAATCCGGTGGCGGGGGAACTGCGTATTGATGCACGCACGCGCTTTGCCAACTACAACAGCGCCGATGGCCTGTACGCCCAGCGCGTGCAGTGGCTGCGCTCGGTCACGCAGTGGCGTGCCTCGGACGCGCTGGAGCTGCGCAACACCTTCTATGCCTACGACGCCCTGCGCGACTACCGCAACGTCGAGACCTACCGCTTCAATACCGCCAACACCCAGGTGATCCGCTCCGCCGCTCTTTTGCAGCGCCACGACCACGAGGTGCTGGGTGATCGCATCGAGGGTACCTACAAGGGCCGCCTCGCCGGGCGCCAAAGCGACTGGGCCTTCGGCCTGGACGTGAGCGTAAACCGGCAGACGCGCTTTCCCAACAGTCTGGGCGGCACAGTGAGCACGGTCGATCCTTACCGCTTCGGCACGGAGAACTTCTTCGACATCCCAGGCATGGCCCCCGGCTTCAGGCCCGACCGCGACAACAAGGTCACCACCACCGCGCTGTACCTGGAGAACCGTACCGCCGTCACGCCCTGGTTCAACCTGATTACCGCCCTGCGCCATGAGCGCATCGATTTGGATCTGACGAACCGCCGCACCGTCACCGCCGCCATGCCCGGCACCTACAGCCGCAGCTACAGCCCGACCACCGGCCGCATCGGCGTGGTCTGGGACGTCGCCCCGGGAGCCAACCTCTATGCGCAGTATTCCACCGCCGCCGACCCGCCCTCCGGCATCCTGTCCACGGCCTCGTTCGCCGACGTCATGACCAACAGCGAACTGACCAGCGGCCACCAGGCCGAGGTCGGCAGCAAGATCGACTTCTGGGGCGGCAAGGGCACCGCCACCCTGGCGCTCTACCAGATCACACGCAAGAACATTGCCACCCAGGATCCCAACAACCCGGGCGTGACCCTGCTCGTTGGTGAGCAATCGTCCAAAGGCGCCGAGCTATCGGTCGGACTGCGTCCATGGGGCGGCTGGCAATTGCAGGCCAACCTGACGTACGTGGATACCCAGTATGAAAGCTTCATGCAAGGCGGCGTATCCCTCGCCGGGAAAACGCCCACCAACACCCCGGCTACGGTAGCCAACCTCTGGGTTGGCTACGCCATCACCCCTGAGCTTCAGGCCAGCGCCGGCGTGCGCCATGTAGGCAAGATGTACGCCAATGCGGCCAACACACAGTGGCAGTCGGCCTACACGCTGCTTGACCTGGGCCTGGCCTGGAAGATGAACAAGACCAGCACGCTCACCGGGCGCCTGCGCAACGCCACCGACCGCGTCTATGCTGCCAACCTGGGCAGCCAGGCTTACCTCGGCGCGCCGCGCACCGCCGACGTGACGCTGCACGTCGCGTTCTGAGTTGCAGGAGGCTGCTATGGCACATGCCAAACGCTGGCTGTTCCTGATCCACCGCTGGTTGGGCGTACTGCTGTGCGCCTTCTTTGCCATGTGGTTCGTCTCGGGCGTGGTGATGATGTACGTGGGCTACCCCAAGCTCACGCCCGCCGAGCGGCTGGAGCACCTGCCGCCCCTGCGCACGGCCCCGGTGGCGCTCGGCCCCGCGCAGGCGCTGGCGGCCGCCGGGCTGGTCGGCCCGCTGCAGGATCTGCGCCTGGCCGTGGCCAGCGCGGGCCGCCCGGTGTACCTGGCCACGCCCGTGCAAGACGCCCCGGCGGCAGGCCGCAAGAACGCCAGGATGGCGCGCCCCGCCACCGTGGTCATCGACGCCGAAACCGGCGCCCGGCTGGCCGGCGTGGATACGGCGCACGCCCTGGCCAGCGCCGCCGCTTACGCGGGCGCAGGCGTTGCCCTGGCCTACGAGGGCCCGCTGGATGAAGACGCCTTCACCCACTCGCGCGCGCTCGATGCCCACCGCCCGCTGCACCGCGTGCGGCTGGACGACGCCGAAGGCACGCTGCTTTACATCTCCGGCACCACCGGCGAGGTGGTGCGCGATGCCCCGC
>JAJTBK010000534.1 GCA_021286965.1 Comamonadaceae bacterium
CCCACGGCACAATTGCCGCACTTTTGACAGAAACAACTCCATGGCCCAATACGTCTATTCCATGAACCGTGTCAGCAAGATCGTGCCCCCGAAGCGGCAGATCCTGAAGGACATTTCGCTCTCTTTCTTCCCTGGCGCCAAGATCGGTGTGCTCGGTCTCAACGGCTCGGGCAAGTCCACGCTGCTCAAGATCATGGCGGGCGTGGACAAGGAGATCGAGGGCGAGGCCATTCCCATGCCGGGCCTGAAGATCGGTTATCTGCCGCAGGAGCCCCAACTCAACCCCGAGCACACGGTGCGCGAGAGCGTGGAAGAGGCCATGGGTGAAGTGTTCGCCGCCAAGGCCAAGCTGGAAGAGGTGTACGCCGCCTACGCCGAAGAGGATGCCGACTTTGACGCGCTGGCCGCCGAGCAGGCGCGCCTGGAGGCCATCATCGCCACGGCCGGCACCGACTCCGAGCACCAGCTCGAAATCGCCGCCGACGCGCTGCGCCTGTCGCCCTGGGACGCCAAGGTGGGCGTGCTCTCGGGCGGCGAGAAGCGCCGCATCGCGCTGTGCCGCCTGCTGCTGTCCAAGCCCGACATGCTGCTGCTCGACGAGCCCACCAACCACTTGGACGCCGAATCCGTCGAATGGCTGGAGCAGTTCCTGCACCGCTTCACTGGCACGGTGGTGGCCATCACCCACGACCGCTACTTCTTGGACAACGCCGCCGAGTGGATTCTGGAACTGGACCGGGGCCATGGCATTCCGTACAAGGGCAACTACTCCGAATGGCTGCTGCAAAAGCAAAACCGCCTGGAGGCCGAGCAAAAGGGCGAGGAGGCGCGCGCCAAGGCGCTGAAGAAAGAGCTGGAGTGGGTGCGCCAGAACGCCAAGGGGCGCCAGGCCAAGAGCAAGGCACGTATTGCGCGCTTCGAGGAACTGTCCGACTACGAATACCAGCGCCGCAACGAAACGCAGGAAATCTTCATCCCCGTGGCCGAGCGCCTGGGCACGCAGGTGATCGAGTTCCACAACGTCACCAAGAGCTTTGGCGACCGCGTGCTGATCGATAACCTGTCGATGAACATCCCGGCCGGCGCCATCGTCGGCATCATCGGTCCCAACGGCGCGGGTAAATCGACGCTGTTCAAGATGATCGCCGGCAAGGAGCAGCCCGATTCCGGCCAGGTCATCGTCGGCCAGACGGTGAAGATGGCCTACGTGGACCAGTCGCGCGATGCCCTGTCGGACGACAAGACGGTGTGGGAAGACGTCTCGGGCGGCCTGGACATGCTCAACATCGGTAAGTTCCAGATGGCCAGCCGCGCCTACTGCGGGCGCTTTAACTTCAACGGCGGCGACCAGCAAAAGAAGGTCGGAATGCTCTCGGGCGGTGAGCGCGGGCGCCTGCACCTGGCCAAGACGCTGATCCAGGGTGGCAACGTGCTGCTGCTGGACGAACCCTCGAACGACCTGGACGTCGAAACCCTGCGCGCGCTCGAAGACGCGCTCTTGGAATACGCCGGCACGGTGTTGGTCATCAGCCACGACCGCTGGTTCCTCGGCCGCATCGCCACCCACATCCTGGCCGCCGAGGGTGATTCGCAGTGGGTCTTCTTCGATGGTAACTACCAAGAGTACGAAGCCGATAAGAAAAAACGTCTGGGCGAGGAAGGTGCAGCGCCCAAGCGCGTGCGTTACAAGGCGCTCAAATAACTTAGGATTGCCGAGGGCCGCCATGGCCCTTTCGTTTCGTCTGCGCCGCCATGTCACTGCCTGAATCGAGCCCCAAAACGGTTTTTCGCACCTGCGTCGTCACTGCCGTTCGCCGGGGTGAGGCGCTCATGGAAAAGCTGCTGCAGGCCACGCTGCAGGCGCTGGCGGCCGATGAGGCCAGCCAGCGCGACGTGCAGCAGCGCGCCGACATGGCCGAGGCCCTGCACCTGCTGCGCCAGCACCAGGGTGGGCTCGTCAAGGCCTACCCGATGGCGCTGCTGGAAATTTTCGCCGAAGGCCCGGGCAGCAGCCAGGCACAGCCGGCCAGCGCCAGCGGCATGGACTTTGGCGAGCTTTCGCTCATGGACGATGCCCAGGTGCAGGCGCAGGTCGAGTTCTCGCGTGCGCAGCAGCTGGCCGTACACGCCACCGACGCCAGCCTGGCCGAGCTCAACACCCTGGTGAGCGCCGCCCAGGGCCTGCGCAGCGTGCAGCCCGAGCGCAACCCGCTGCGCCCGGACAACTACATCCGTGCGCTGCAGCAGGTGGTGGGCGAATGCGGCATCGCCAGTCCGGTGCGCCAGCTGTGGATGCGCTACCTGCGCGATCCCCTGGGCGTGCTGCTGACGCAGGAATACCAATGGGCCAGCAACACCCTGCGCACCCAGGGCGTGCAACCCGTGGGCTACGCCGTGCTGGCCGCGCCCGGGGTGCGCCACAGCGTGCAGGGCGGGGCCTACGCCATGGGCGGCAGTACGGGCTATGGCACCGGGTATGGCACGGGCTACGGCACGGGCTACGGCGGTCACAGCAGCCAGGCACCGCTGAGCGTGCAAGGCGGCGCCACCGGCTGGGGCGGCGGCTACCCTGCCGACGAGGCGCAGGAGGCGCTGCTCACGGTGGGCATGTTGCGCCAGATGCTGGCCGCCCAGGTGGGGCTGGATGCATCCCTGGCGCCGGCCAGCGTGCAGGCCGGCCTGGCCCCGGCTGGGCACAGCGCCCAGGCGGCGTTGCACGAAATGGCCGAAATCGAGCGCATGGTCGGACAGTTGGCCCAGGCCCAGCCCCGGGCCAGCCGCGCCGCGCCGCTGCCGGGCTGGCGCCCCTCGGCCCTGGCCGGAGCGGGCAGCCCGGCGCAGGAGGTGGTCAGCCGCATGGTGGCACACCTGGTGCAGGACGAACGCCTGCTGCCCTCGGTGCAGCGTGCCGTGCGCAGCCTGGAGCCGGCGCTGCACCAGCTGGTGCGCCACGATGCGAGTTTTTTCAAGGACGAGCAGCACCCGGCGCGGCGCCTGCTCGACGAGATCACCGAGCGCAGCCGCGCCTTCAGCACCGAAGACGCCAGCAGTTTTGGCCGCTTCATGCGCGTGGTCGATGAGGCCGTGGTGCACCTGGGCGGGCAAAACGTCACCAGCGCTGCGCCCTTCGCCTCGGTGCTGACGGCACTGCAGGCGGCATGGCAGGCCCAGGCCGAGCACGAGCGCGCCCAGACCGAGGCGGCGCAGACCCGTGCCCAGGCGCTGCGCGACAAAGAGACGGCCAAGGAAAAGGCGCGCCAGGAGGCCAAGGCCCGCGTACTGCGCCAGGTGGAGCAGCGCGCCAAGCTGGCGGCGCAGATTGCTGCCGGCATTCGCCAGTTGGCGGACACCGCCGAGGTGCCTGAGGACATCATGGACTTTGCCACCGGCCCTTGGGCCGAGGTGGTGGCGCTGGCCCAGGTCAGCGCCGAGGACGCTGGTGCCCACGGTGGCGATCCCGGTGGTTACCTGGCGCTGGTGCCCGACCTGCTGTGGAGCGTGCAGCCGAGCCAGCTCGGCCAGGACGTGGCGCGGCTGCAGGAGATCTGGCCGGCGCTGCAGCAGACACTGCGCCGGGGCCTGGCCAGCATCGGCCGGCCCGACGCACAGGCCGATGCCTTCTTGCTGCGCCTGCACGACTGCCACGAGCAGCTGTTGGCGCGGCTGCGGGCGCCAGCCGCAGCGGCGGGTTCGGCTGCTGCTGGTGCGGGGCTCGACCTGGATTTGAGCCACGAGGATCCGCCCCTGCCCGAGGCGCAGGATCCGCACCCCGGGTTCCAGGTCGGCATCTGGGTCGAGATCATCAGCAAGGGCCAGCCCCTGCGCTCGCAGCTGACCTGGGCGAGCCCGCACAAGACGCTGTTCCTGTTCACCGCGCCCGATGGCAGCACCCAGTCCATGACGCGGCGGATGCGCGACAAGCTGCTGGCCGAAGGCAGCTTGCGCGTGGTGGATTGATTTTTCAGGTTATTTTTTGCCTCTAGCGCTTGCTGGATAAGCGTTAGAAGCTATATTTTTAATAGCTAATCCCCCGCCAGACCCGGCAGGTACAGGCCCTCGGCCGTGCGCAGGCTGCGTGCCAGCCAGACGGCGCGCACGGTGGCGCGGGCCACGGCCTCGGCGGCCAGGGTGGCCAGCAGCACGGCGTCGGCGCGGCGCCCGCTGGCACCGGTGGCCAGGGTAAAGAGCGTGTCGCCATCGAGGGCGGTGTGCACCGGGGCGATGCTGCGCGCCAGGCCATCGTGGCCGGCCACGGCCAGGCGCTGCGCTTGGGGCCTGTCCAGCAGCGTGTCGGTGGCGATGACGCCGATGGTGGTGTTGCGCCCCGCCAGTGCCGCCGTCGGCAGCTTCCCGGCGAGCAGCGCGGCGCAGCTGTCGCGCAGGCCCGCGCCGTCGCTGCGCCGGGCCCCGGCCAGGGGCGCGCCGCTGCCCGGGTGCAGCACGTCGCCGACGGCATTGCAGGCGATGAGCGCGCCCACCGTCACGCCGGCAGCGCTGACGGCGGCGGTGCCGATGCCGCCCTTCATCGCCCACTCCATGCCAAAGAGCTTGCCCACCGTGGCGCCGCTGCCGGCGCCGACGTTGCCCTCGGCCGGGCGCTGGCCGCTGGCGGCGCAGCAGGCGGCGTAGCCGGCGGCGGCGTCGGGGCGGATGCGGGCGTCGCCCACCTGCAGGTCAAACAGCACGGCGGCGGGCACCAGCGGCAGGCGCGCCACGCCCAGGTCCAGGCCCACGCCGTGCTCCTCGAGCCAGCGCACGGCGCCGCTGGCCGCGTCCAGTCCCCAGGCGCTGCCGCCAGCGAGGACGATGGCGTGCACCTGCTGCACCAGGTGGCCGGGGGCAAGCAGGTCGGTCTCGCGCGTGCCGGGGGCGGCGCCGCGCACATCGACGGCGGCCACGGCGCCGGCGCGCGCGATGACGACGCTGCAGCCCGTGGGGCGGCGGCTGTCGCTGCAGTGGCCGACTTCGATGCCGGCAACGTCGGTGATGGCGCCGGGGGCGCTGAACCAGGCGGGCGTGGGCAGGGCGGGCATGGGCACAGACTCCCGGTTTTTTAGCGGTAGGCGGTGAAAACGCGCGTGGAGACGTCGCCGCCGCTGGCGTTTTTCGTCACCAGCAGCACGTCGTAGGGGTCTTTGCGCCCTTGGTACGCCGGGCCGTCCATGCCGGGGCTGCCCACGGGCATACCGGGGACGGCCAGGCCCAGGGCGGTGGTTTTTTGTGCCAGCAGCTTTTTCACGTCGGCAGCAGGCACGTGGCCTTCGAGCAGGTAGCCGCCGACCAGGGCCGTGTGGCACGAGCCCAGGCGCACGGGCAGGCCCAGGCGCGCGCGCACGGCAGTGTTGCCGCTGTCGTGCAGGGTGACGGCAAAGCCTTCGGCGCGCAGGTGCTCGATCCAGTCCTGGCAGCAGCCGCAGCTGGGGTCTTTCCAGACTTCGACGGCGGGCAGGCGCGCGTCGCGGCGGGGCTCGGTGGCGGCCCAGAGTGTGGGGGCGGCCAGGGCCAGGGTGCTGGCGGCCAGGAGTTGGCGGCGATTCAGGTGGGGGTGCATGGCGGCTCCTTTCACGGCGTGACGGTGATGGTGCCACGCATTCCGGCCTCGAAGTGGCCGGGGATCAGGCAGGCGTACTCGAACGTGCCGGCGCGGTTGAACTGCCACAGCAGCTCGCCCTGCGTGTTGGGCGCCACATGCGCCATGTAGGCGCTGTCGTGCGCCATCTCGGGCTGGGCCTGCATGGCCTGGGCGTGTTCGGCCAGGCTCGCGGGCGTGCCCAGCACGATTTCGTGCAGTACCTGGCCCTGGTTGCGCACGCGCAGGCGCAGGGTTTGGCCCTGGCGCACCTGGATGTGCGCGGGGGCAAAGCGCATGGCGTCGCTCATGTCCAGCGTCAGGGTGCGCTGCACCTTCTGCGCCTGGCCGGTGATGCCAAACGGGGTTTGCTGCGCCGGTGCTGCGCTGGGTGCCGCATGGGCGCCGTGCGCGTGGGTGGATTCGTGGGCAAAAACGGCTGTAGCGCTTGCCAATAAAGCGCTAACAGCTATCAATTTGATAGTATTCATGGTCGTCTGAAAAAGGTCAAGAACCCGGCGGTGGCCGGGAGCGTGGCGGGGCGTTTCAGACGATGGGGGGCTTGAGCGCGAGTGCCAGCGGCGCGCTATGCCAGCGGGGGCTGTCGCAGCGGGGAGGGGCCCCCGGGCGGGTGCTGGCGCTGGCTTGCCAGGCGGCGCCCAGGGCCGGGGCGTGGTGGCACAGACCGCACAGGTTGCAAGCGGCTGGGGTGCTGGCATCGGCCTCATGGTGGGGCGTGGCGTTGGCGGGGGTGGCCTGGTGACAGGCGCTGTGCGCGCTGGGGGCCGTGTGGGCCGGTGCCTGTGTGCCGCCGCTGGCCATGGCGCTGCCCAGCAGCCCTTGGAGGGCCAGCAGCAGAGCCAGGAGGGTGAACAGGAGGCGGCGCATGGTGCAGAGCTTGATCGGTGCGCTGGGAGGGAAGTTCCCTCAGGCCGCCATGTAGCGCCCGGGCCGGTGGTTCATGGCCAGCACCAGGTTCAGCGCCACGGCGCCGAGCACCGACCAGAGCACGCGCAGCGGCTCCACCGTGGCCAGGGCGGCCAAGACGATGACGCAGTCGATCGCCATCTGCACCTTGCCCGCGCGCCAGCCGTAGCGCTCTTGCAGGTACAGCGCCAAGATGCCAACCCCGCCCAGGCTGCAGCGGTGGCGAAACAGCACCAGAAAGCCAATGCCCATGAGCAGCCCGCCGGTGATGGCGGCGTACAAGGGGTGCGGGTGGCTGATCTGCACGAACTGCGCCTGCAGCCCGGTGAGCAGCGACAGCAGGGCGACGGCGCCAAAGGTCTTGAGCGTGAACGCCAGCCCCATGCGGCGCAGCGCCAGCCAGTAAAACGGCAGGTTGAGCAGGAAGAACAGCAGGCTAAAGCTCCAACCCGTGGCGTAGTGCAGCACGAAGGCCAGCCCCGTCATGCCGCCGGTGAGCAGGCCGGCGCTGCCGATGAAGGCCACGCCCACCGACACCAGGGCCACGCCGGTGAGGATGGCGACCAAATCTTCGGTGCGGCTGTGCGCCAGGCTGCGCGGCGGGGTGAGGGTTTCGGTCATGGTGCAGGGCTCGGGGAGGGCGTTATTTTGCTCCTGAATCGGTAGCTGGTTGCGCTTTATACACAAGCCCTGCAGGCCTTTTTACGCTGCTTCGTTGCGGCCCCAGCGGCGCAGGCGCAGGCCGTTGGCCACCACCAGCAGGCTCACGCCCATGTCGGCCAGCACCGCCAGCCACATGCTCGCCTGGCCCATCAGCGCCAAGGCGAAGAAGGCGGCCTTCACGCCCAGTGCCAGGGTGATGTTCTGCCACAGCAGGTGGTGGGCGCGGCGCGAGAGGCGGATGGTCTCGGGGATGCGGCGCAGGTCGTCGTTCATCAGCACCACGGCGGCGGTTTCCATGGCCATGGCGCTGCTGTGCTGGCCGCCCATGGCAAAGCCGATGTCGGCGCGTGCCAGGGCCGGGGCGTCGTTGATGCCGTCGCCCGTCATGGCCGTGGGGCCGACGCTGGCCTGCAGCTGCGCCAGGGCGTCGAGCTTGTCCTGCGGCAGCAGGCCGCCGCGTGCGTCGTTGATGCCGGCCTCCTGTGCCACGGCGCGCACGGTGGCGGCGTTGTCGCCGCTGAGCACCAGCGGCTGTACGCCCAGCGCCTGCAGCTGGGCAACGGCGGCGCGCGCCTGCGGGCGCAGCGGGTCGGCCACGGCAAACAGCGCCAGCACCTGCTTGGCGTGCAGCAGTACGGTGACGCTGCGCCCCTGGGCTTCGTGCGTGGCCAGCAGGGTTTGCAGGGCGGGTGTGAGCAGGCCCAGCTCACGCACCAGGCGCAGGTTGCCCAGCTGCCAGGTCTGGCCGCCTATGTCCGCCTGCACGCCGCGCCCGGGCAGGGCCTGCAGCGCCTGCACGGGGGCCACGGCCCCGGTGGGGGCGGGTAGGCCGGCGGCAATGGCGCGCGAGACGGGGTGCTCGGAGCGGCTCGCCAGCTGCCAGGCGATGGTGCTGGCCTGGGCGGTGTCGGCAGCGTCCAGCGCCTGCCAGTGCACCAAGGTGGGGTGGCCGCTGGTCAAGGTGCCGGTTTTGTCCAGGGCGATGGCGCGCAGGCGGCGCGCGCCTTCCAGGGCGCTGCCGCCCTTGATGAGAATGCCCCGGCGCGCGGCCGCCGTCAGGGCGCTGACGACGGTCACCGGGGTGGAGATGACGAGCGCGCAGGGGCAGGCTATGACGAGCAGCGCCAGCGCCTGGTAGGCCGCTTGCAGCCCGCTCCAGCCCAGCAGCGGCGGCGCCAGCAGTGCCAGCAGCAAGGCGGCGGCAAACACCAGCGGCGTGTACACCTGGGCAAAGCGATCGACGAAGCGCTGCGTTGGCGCGCGCGTCGCCTGGGCCTGCTCCACGGCGTGCACGATGCGCGCCAGCAGCGTGCCGCTGGCTGCGGCCGTGACCTGCAGCACCAGTTCGCCCTCCTGGTTGACGCTGCCGGCATAAACCGCATCGCCCGGGGTCTTGTCGGCGAGCTGGCTCTCGCCGGTGATGGGCGCCTGGTTGACGCTGCTGTGGCCCTGTAGCACGCGGCCATCGAGCGGCACGCGCGCGCCGGGGGCGACGCGGATGTGCGCGCCGGGCGCCACTTCGGTGGCGGGCACGCGCTGCACGCTGCCGTCCGGTTGCAGCAGGTCGGCGCTCTCGGGCGCCAGGTCGAGCAGGCTGCGGATGGCGTGGCGCGCACGCTCCATGGCGCCGTCCTCGATGCGCTCGGCGGCGACGTACAGCGCCATCACCATGGCAGCCTCGGGCCATTGGCCGATGAGAAACGCGCCCGTGACGGCCACGGCCATCAGGGCGTGGATGCCCAGGCGCAGGCGTGCCAGATCGCGCAGCCCCGAGCGGTACACGCCCAGGCCGGCGAGCGCAATCGCCAGCAGCGCCAGCGCCATGCCCAGCTGCTCCTGCTGCACCCAGTGCGCCAGCTCGGCGCCCAGTGCGAAGGCCAGGGCGGCGCCGATGCGCGGCCAGCCGGGCAGGGCGCCGTGGTCGTGGCCGGCGTGCGCGTCGTCGTCGCCATGGCTGCAGGCGCAGGCCGGGGCGCCGGGGGCATGGCCTTGCGGCGGGGGGGGGGGATGGGAATGTGGGTGGGGATGCGGGTGCGTCATGCCATGATTGGAAACCTTAAAGTCACTCCAAGGTCAAGCCCATGTCTGCCTATCGCATTGGCGCGGCTGCCGCGCGCGCTGGCGTATCGAGCGCCAATATCCGCTATTACGAGAAGGAAAACCTGCTCCAGCCGCATGGACGCAGCGCGAATAGCTATCGTTTTTATAGTGATGAGGACATCCACCGGCTGCGCTTCATCCGCCTGTGCCGGGCCATGGACATGTCGTTGCCCGAGGTGCGCACCCTGCTCGGCATCGACCCCGCCAGCGCCGACCACCAGGCTTGCAGCACGCTGGACGCGCACCTGCAGCATGTGCACGAGCGCCTGGCCGAGCTGCAGGCATTGGCGCAGGAGCTGCAGGCGCTGCGTGCGCGCTGCGACGGGCACGCGGCGCATTGCCACGTCATCGAGGCCCTGCACGCACGCGCCGAAGCCGAAGGTGCGCTCGCGCCGCGTCCGCCGGCGGCGCCGCGCCACGTTTAGCCCCTGTTTAGCGCTTGTCCGGCTGGTAGCCCAGGGCAGTGGAAATTTCTTGCGCCGTGGCCTGCAGCTTGGGCAGCCAGCCTTCGTCGAGGCGATCGGCTGGCGCCGAGATCGACAGGCCGGCAACGAGCTTGCCCTGGTCGTCGTATACGCCGGCGGCCATGCAGCGCACGCCCAGCTCCAGCTCCTCGTTGTCGCGCGCCAGGCCGTATTGGCGCGCCTTGGCCAGCTCGCGTTCGAGCGCGGGCAGCTCGGTGATGCTGTTGTGCGTGTGCCCGGGCAGGCCGGTGCGGGTGGCGTAGGCGCGCACTCGCTGGGCGTCTTCCAGGGCCAGGAACAGCTTGCCGGTCGATGTCAGGTGCAGCGGCGCGTGGCCGCCGATGGCGCGCACCACCTGCATCCCCGAGCGCTCGCTGTAGGCGCGCTCGACGTACACGATCTCGTCGCCCTGGCGCACGCTCAGGTTCACCGGCTGCTGGATGAGCTTGTGCAGATTACGCATGGGCGCGATGGCCGCGTCGCGCACCGACAGGCGCGCCTTGACCAGGTTGCCCAGCTCCAGAAAACGCATTCCCAGGCGGTAGCTGCCGGCCTCGGGGCGATCGACGAAGCGCCCGATCGCCAGGTCGTTGAGGATGCGGTGCGCGGTCGAGGGATGCAGCCCGGTGCGCTCGCTGATTTCCTTGAGCGAGGTTGCCTCCTCACGCGCCGCCAGGACATCGATCAGCAGGAACATGCGTTCGAGCACCTGAACGCTGGGCTGGGCTGGGATGTCGGTGTCGCTTTTTCTCATGGAGACGGCTGCAGAACGAAAAATTGAATTTTATCCTAT
>JAJTBK010000535.1 GCA_021286965.1 Comamonadaceae bacterium
CGAGCAGCGCGAGCAGGTGGTAGACATCGCGCAGATCCTTGTCGCTCATCTCGGTGACGTAGGCGCCCCGGCGCACCTTCATGGTCACCAGGCCCTCGGCGGCCAGCACCTTGATGGCCTCGCGCAGCGGTGTGCGGCTGATGCCGAATTCCTCAGCGATTTTCAACTCGTCGATCCAGCTGCCCGGAGCCAGCTCGCGCCGGAAGATGCGCTGGCGCAGCTGCTCGGCAACCTGCTCGTACAAGGCTCGGGGGGTGAGGGTGGCAGTGGACATGGGCTGAAATGTAAGGCAAAAGAGTTAAGAATTAATAATTACAGCTAGAGTACACTCTCGCCATCGTGCAAATCGGCGTAGCCATGCGCCGGGTTTGCCCTCCGTCTTGCCAATTTTGCGAAAGCGGCCTGCCACCATGAGCCACCCCGATCCCATCTTCAAGACAGCCGACCTCGACGCCTGGGCCAAGGCCGCCGCCAAGTCCGCCCCCGGCGGCAACGTGGAGGCGCTCAACTGGACGACGCCCGACGGCATCAGCGTCAAACCGCTGTACACGGCGGCCGACACGCAAAATCTGCCCTACGCCAACACGCTGCCGGGCTTTGAGCCCTATCTGCGCGGCCCGCAGGCCACCATGTACGCCGTGCGCCCGTGGACGATCCGCCAGTACGCAGGGTTTTCCACGGCCGAGGAATCCAACGCCTTCTACCGCAAGGCATTGGCCGCAGGCGGGCAGGGCGTGTCCGTGGCGTTCGACCTGGCCACGCACCGGGGCTACGACTCAGACCACCCGCGCGTGACGGGCGACGTGGGCAAGGCGGGCGTGGCGATTGATTCGGTCGAGGACATGAAAATCCTCTTCAACGAGATTCCGCTCGACAAGGTGAGCGTCTCCATGACCATGAACGGCGCCGTGCTGCCGGTGCTCGCCGGCTACGTGGTGGCGGCGGAAGAGCAGGGCGTATCGCAGGACAAGCTCTCCGGAACCATTCAGAACGACATTCTGAAAGAGTTCATGGTGCGCAACACCTACATCTACCCGCCCAAGCCCTCGATGCGCATCATCGGCGACATCATCGAGTACACGGCCAAGAACATGCCGAAGTTCAACTCGATCAGCATCAGCGGCTACCACATGCAGGAAGCCGGGGCCAACCAGGCGCTGGAGCTGGCCTTCACGCTGGCCGACGGCAAGGAATACGTCAAGACCGCCGTCGCCAAGGGCATGGACGTGGACGAGTTCGCCGGCCGCCTGTCGTTCTTCTGGGCGATCGGCATGAACTTCTACCTGGAGATCGCCAAGATGCGCGCCGCGCGCCTCTTGTGGTGCCGCATCATGAAGGCCACGGGCGCCAAGAACCCCAAGAGCCTGATGCTGCGCACGCACTGCCAGACCTCAGGCTGGAGCCTGACCGAGCAAGACCCGTACAACAACGTGGTGCGGACGACGATCGAGGCCATGGCGGCCGTGTTCGGCGGCACGCAGAGCCTGCACACCAACGCGCTGGACGAAGCCATCGCGCTGCCCACGGAGTTTTCTGCCCGCATCGCACGCAACACGCAGCTCATCATCCAGGAAGAGACGCACATCACCAACGTGATCGACCCCTGGGCCGGCAGCTACATGATGGAAAAGCTGACCCAGGACATGGCGGATGCCGCCTGGAAGATCATCGAGGAAGTGGAGGCCATGGGCGGCATGACCGCCGCCGTGGACTCGGGCTGGGCCAAGCTCAAGATCGAGGCCGCTGCGGCTGAAAAGCAGGCGCGTATTGATTCGGGCAAAGAGGTCATCGTCGGCGTCAACAAATACAAGCTGGCCAAGGAAGACCCGGTGGACATCCTGGAGGTGGACAACGTCAAGGTGCGCGACAGCCAGATCGCACGCCTGAACGCCATCAAGGCAAAACGCGACCAAAGCGGCGTGGATGCTGCGCTGGCAGCTCTCACTTCTGCAGCAGAGTCGGGCAGCGGCAACCTGCTGGACTTGGCGATCAAAGCCATTCGCCTGCGCGCCACGGTGGGCGAGGTGTCGGATGCCCTGGAAAAATCTTTTGGCCGCCACCGTGCGGATACGCAAATGGTCACTGGCGTCTATGCCGCCGCCTACGACAGCGCCGAGGGCTGGGAAAAGCTCAAGGGCGAGATCAACGCCTTTGCCGAACAAGAGGGCCGCCGCCCGCGCGTGATGATCGCAAAATTAGGCCAGGACGGCCACGACCGGGGCGCCAAGGTGGTGTCCACCGCCTTTGCCGATCTGGGCTACGACGTGGACATCGGCCCGCTGTTCCAGACGCCCGAGGAATGCGCGCGCCAGGCGATTGAGAATGACGTGCACGCGATTGGCGTCTCGACGCTTGCCGCCGGCCACAAGACGCTGGTGCCGGCCATCATCCAGGCACTGAAAGCGCAGGGCGCGGACGACATCATCGTCTTCGTGGGTGGCGTGATACCGGCGCAGGACTACGACTTTCTGTGGGATGCGGGCGTCAAGGGCATCTACGGCCCCGGCACGCCGATCCCGGCCAGCGCCAAGGATGTGCTGGAGCAGATCAAGAAAGCGCAAAACTGATTCCGATCTTCGGTCACACCCCCGTTCGGGCTGAGCTTGTCGAAGCCTTGTTCTAAACGGTGATGGATATCCATGACAAACACTCCAGCAGCATTTACGGGTTGGCATGTAGGCGTAGCTGCAGAGGCAGTTGCGGCCAGTCTGTTTGCACGCTGCGGACTGGATGTTTCAGTGCAGTATGGCGCGAATCAACCAGAATACGACCTGCTGATTGTGCGTGGTGATAATATTTTGAAAGTATCCGTCAAAGGCAGCAAGGATGGTGGCTGGGGATTGACGCAATCATTTTTACCAAAGCAAGAGGGTGCTAAAACTGCACCCGATTACCACGCCGCTATTGATAGCTGGTTGGCAAAACATGGTCAAAAGACTATTTTTTGCCTCGTTCAGTTCAAAGATGTCGAAATCAACGAACTCCCTCGCGTGTATGTGGCCTCCCCACTGGAAATTGCCGAGGTGCTGCACGGTACGGCAAAGGGGCGCGGCGATACGATTCTTTATGAACGCAAAGAGTGGACTGTCAGGGCACAAGCTGCAGGTACGGTAGATACTATTCCGTCTGAATGGTATTTTTCCGAGGCACGGGTTGAGCAGTTTTTGCAAACTGCTATGCCATTGAAATAAGAGGTGATGGCAATATGAAACCATTCTTTGTATACCTCATCCGTTGTGCTGACGGCTCGTATTATTGCGGCCAAACCGAGGATTTAGATCAGAGAGTGCAGCAGCACCATACCGGTGCGGTAGGCTATACCTCGGCCCGAAAACCATTGGAGCTAGTGTGGCATGGTGAGTTTGAAACGCGCGAAGGCGCTATTGCGTTCGAGCAGCAAATCAAAGGATGGTCACGGGCGAAAAAAGAGGCTTTGGTGAAAGGTGATTGGGGATTGGTGCAGCTATTGGCGCGCTCCCGGTCGCAGGTGCCGGCGGTCGTGTCAACAGGGCTTCGACAAGCTCAGCCCGAACGGGTGGGGCTTGAATCCGAACGGGAGACGAGGTCGTGAGCTGTTTTTCGTATCTTGATGACATTCTTCATGGCGCCCCAGCCCAACGCCGCCGCGCCATGGCCAAGGCCATCACGCTGCTGGAATCGACCCGGCCCGACCACCGCGCCCAGGCCGATGAGCTGCTGACCGCGCTGCTGCCGCATACGGGCAAGGCGCTGCGTTTGGGCATCAGCGGCGTGCCCGGCGTGGGCAAGTCCACCTTCATCGAGGCGCTGGGCCTGTACCTGATCCGCCAGGGGTTGACGGTGGCGGTGCTGGCGATTGACCCGTCATCGAGCATCACCGGCGGCTCCATCCTGGGCGACAAGACGCGCATGGAGCAGCTGTGCCAGCAAGAGGCCGCCTACATCCGCCCCAGCCCCAGCGGCGGCACCCTGGGCGGTGTGGCAGAGAAAACGCGCGAGGCCATGCTGGTGTGCGAGGCCGCAGGCTACGACGTGGTGATTGTGGAAACCGTGGGCGTGGGCCAGAGCGAGACGGCGGTGCACGGCATGACGGATATGTTCTGCCTACTGCAACTGCCCAACGCCGGCGACGACCTGCAGGCCATCAAAAAGGGCGTGATGGAACTGGCCGACCTGGTGGTCATCAACAAGGCCGACATCGACCCACGCGCCGCCACCCGCGCGCAATCGCAAATCACCTCCAGCCTGCGCCTTTTGGGCCTGCACGGCAACCCCGAGCGCGACCCGCACGACGCCAGCCACTGGGTGCCGCAGGTGCTGCAAATCAGCGCCCTGCAGCACCAGGGCGTGGATGGATTTTGGGCGGCGGTGCAGCAATACCGCCAGCTGCAAACCAGCAATGGCCGCCTGGCCATGCGGCGCGAAAAGCAGGCCCTGGCCTGGATGTGGGAGCGCATCGACGCCGGGCTCAAGCAGGCTTTTCGCCAGCACCCCCAGGTCCAGGCGCTCTTGCCCCGCTTGCAGGCCGACGTGGCGGCTGGCCGCATCGCGGCCAGCACTGCAGCAAGAAATCTGCTTGCAGCGCAGGCTGGATAAGCGCTAGCAGCTACTAATTTAATAGCAAACAGAATTTTTCAAAGGACGACCCATGCAAACCATCCTCGACCAATTGGAGCAAAAGCGCGAACTCGCCCGCCTGGGCGGGGGGCAAAAGCGCATCGATGCGCAGCACAAAAAGGGCAAGCTCACGGCGCGCGAGCGCATTGAGCTGCTGCTCGACGAAGGCACGTTCGAGGAATGGGACATGTTCGTCGAGCACCGCTGCACCGACTTTGGCATGGAAGGCAACAAGATTCCGGGCGACGGCGTAGTCACCGGCTACGGCATGATCAATGGCCGCCTGGTGTTCATCTTCAGCCAGGATTTCACCGTCTTCGGCGGCGCCTTGTCGGAATCGCACGCCGAGAAAATTTGCAAAATCATGGACCAGGCCATGAAAGTGGGCGCGCCGGTGATCGGCCTGAACGACTCGGGCGGTGCCCGCATCCAGGAGGGCGTGGCGTCTTTGGGCGGTTATGCGGACGTATTTCAGAAGAACGTGCTCGCTTCTGGCGTCATCCCGCAAATTTCCATGATCATGGGGCCCTGCGCCGGCGGCGCCGTGTACTCGCCCGCCATGACCGACTTCATCTTCATGGTGAAGGACAGCAGCTACATGTTCGTCACCGGCCCCGAGGTGGTCAAAACCGTGACGCACGAGGAAGTGACCGCAGAGGAACTGGGCGGCGCCATCACCCACACCACCAAGAGCGGCGTGGCCGACATGGCGTTCGAGAACGACGTCGAAGCCCTCTTGATGCTGCGCCGCCTGTACAACTACCTGCCGCTGAACAACCGCGAAAAGCCGCCCGTGCGCCCCAGCCAGGACCCGGCCGACCGCATGGACTACAGCCTCGACACCCTGGTGCCGGACAACCCGAACAAGCCCTACGACATGAAGGAGCTGAGCGTCAAAGCCGTGGACGATGGCGACTTCTTCGAGCTGCAGCCCGAGTACGCCAAGAACATCCTCATCGGCTTTGCGCGCATGGAGGGGCAGACCGTGGGCATCGTCGCCAACCAGCCGCTGGTGCTGGCGGGCTGCCTGGACATCAAGTCGAGCATCAAGGCCGCGCGCTTCGTGCGCTTCTGCGATGCGTTCAATATTCCCGTGGTCACCTTCGTGGACGTGCCC
>JAJTBK010000539.1 GCA_021286965.1 Comamonadaceae bacterium
ATCATCTTCGTCGCCGTGCTGCACCGCTACGCTGCCGGCCTGAACGTGCCGGGGCTGCAGGACTGGCTGCTGTCCATCAACATGACCTGGGCGCAGGAGCTGACCATCATCATGTTCGTATGGATGGCCAAGTTCGGCGCCGCCTACGGCGTGCGCACCGGCATCCACGTCGGCGTCGATGTGCTCATCAACCGCCTGAACAGCGCCAACCGCAGCAAGTTCATCATCTTCGGCCTGGCGGCGGGGGCGCTTTTTACCGGCATCGTCGCCACCATGGGCGCGACCTTCGTCTGGGAGAACGGTGCGCACTACGCCTTCTTTCACGGCCTGGGCATGAACGTGGACGAGCTCATCGAAGGCCCGACCACGCCCGACCTGGAATGGCCCACCTGGACCGTCTACAGCGCCATTCCGCTCGGCAGCGGCCTGATGTGCTTTCGCTTTTTGCAGGTGCTGGTGGGTTTCATTCGCACGGGTGAGCTGCCGCACCACGACCATGGCCACGTCGATGGCCTGGAAGAGGACGAGAAGCCGGCCCAGGACTACAACCCCTACGCCATGCGCGACAACCTGCACCCGGACGAACGCGCCCACGGGGAGGAGAAACAATGAACGCCGCCATCATCTTCCTCATCCTCACGGTGCTGATGCTCACCGGGATGCCGGTGTCGATTTCGCTCGGCCTGACGGTGCTCACCTTCCTGTTTGGCTTTACCGACGTGCCGCTGGAGTCGGTGGCGCTCAAGCTCTTCACCGGCATCGAGAAGTTCGAGATCATGGCGATCCCGTTCTTCATCCTGGCGGGTAACTTTCTCACCCACGGCGGCGTGGCGCGGCGCATGATCAACTTTGCCACCGCCATGGTCGGCCATTGGCATGGCGGCCTGGGCCTGGGCGGCGTCATGGCCTGCGCGTTGTTCGCTGCGGTGTCGGGTTCGAGTCCGGCAACGGTGGTGGCGATTGGCTCCATCTTGCTGCCGGCCATGGTCAAGGCGGGTTTTCCGAACAAGTTCGGCGCCGGCGTCATCACCACCTCGGGCGCGCTCGGCATCTTGATTCCGCCGTCCATCGTCATGGTGATGTACTCGGTGGCCACCAACACCTCGGTCGGCGCCCTGTTCATGGCCGGCGTGGTGCCGGGCCTGGTGCTGGCGGCAGTGCTCGGCGGCGTGACCTGGTGGCGCGCGCGCAAGTTCAACTACCCGCGCCTGCCCAAGGCCAGCTGGGGCCAGCGCTGGACGGCGTTTCGCCAATCCGCCTGGGGCCTGCTGCTGATCGTGATCGTCATGGGCGGTATCTACACCGGCATGTTCACGCCCACCGAGGCGGCGGCCATGAGTGCCGTGTACGCCTTCTTCGTCGCCGTGTTCGTCTACAAGGACATGCGCCTGAAGGACGTGCCCAAGGTGCTGCTGAACTCGGCCAACATGAGCGCCATGCTGCTGTACATCATCACCAACGCGGTGCTGTTCAGCTTCATCATGACCAACGAGAACATTCCGCAGGCGCTGGCCGACTGGATGCTGGGCAACGGCCTGGGCGTCATCACCTTCTTGCTGGCGGTGAACGTCATCTTGCTGCTGGCGGGCAACTTCATGGAGCCGTCGTCGATCATGCTGATCTTCGC
>JAJTBK010000211.1 GCA_021286965.1 Comamonadaceae bacterium
TGCTGCAGACGCTCACGCCGCGCTTCGACGTGGTGCTGCTCGACACCGGCGCGGGCATTTCCGACGTGGTGCTGTTCTCCGTGTCGCTGGCCGCCGAGGTGCTGATCGTGGCCACGCCCGAGCCCACCTCGCTGACCGACGCCTACGCCGCCATCAAGGTGCTGGCCACGCAGCAAAAGCGCCAGCACCTGCGCCTGATCGTCAACCAGGCGGCGCGCGCCGGCGATGGCCGCGCCATCACCAGCCAGCTGCAGCAGGTGCTCAACCGCTTCGTCACCACCGACTCCGGCCGCCCCGTGCGCCTGCTGCACCTGGGCGACATCCCGGCCGACAACGCCGTGCGCGAAGCCGTCATGCGCCGCCAGCTGCTCATGCAGGGCGCGCCCGGCAGCCCCGCCGCCCTCGCCGTGGCGCAGCTGGCAAGCAAGATCCAGAGCACGCTGCTGAGCTGAAAATGCTATTAAAAAAAGAGCTGCTGGCGCTTAATACATAAGCGCCAGCAGCTCTTTTTATGCCCAAAATCAGCCCTCCAGGCGCTGCACCGTGGTGCTGATCTCGGTCGTCACCTGGGGCATCAGCTTGTGCACCGGGCACTTGTGCGCCACCGCCTGCAACTCGGCCAGCTGCGCATCGCTGAGCACGCCGCTGATCTGCAGCGCCGCCGCCAGGCGGTAGGTGCCGCTGCGCTCGGCACTGGCGTCGCGCGTGACCACGGTGCGCACGTCGTGCACCTCCATGCCTTTTTTGCGGGCATACCAGAGCACCGTCAGCGCCTTGCACGCGCCCAGGGCGGCGTCGTACAGGTCGTGCGGGTTGGGGCCGGTATCGTCGCCGCCCTCGGCCGCCGTGCCATCGATGCGCAACACGTGCTGGCGCACCTGCAAAGTCTGCGCCATGGCCGTGTCAGGCACGCGCTGCAAATGGATCTCGCTCATTTCCAACCTCCTCCAGGGAAAAGCAAAGCGGCCACTGTAGCGCCCAGGGCAAAAAACGCCCACGCTTTGCCCGCCAAGCCCCTGGCGGGCGTGTAGAGTGCCTCCATGCGCTCTACGAAAGGATTGGCATGTCTGACTCCGCTGTGAAGACCGTTCCTGACCGCTCCCCACGCCGCTACGCCATCGTCGGCGCCGGCATGGCCGGCGTGGCCTGTGCCCGCACCCTGGTGCAGGCCGGGCACGAAGTCCAGGTATTTGAGCGCCAGGACAGCGCCGGCGGCCGCATGGGCACGCAAGAAAGCCCGTTTGGCCCCTTCGACACCGGCGCGCAGTACTTCACCGTGCGCGACGCCCGCTTCGAGCGCGCCCTGGAGACCGTGCCCGGCCTGTGCCGCCCCTGGAGCGCCAGCAGCCTGCGCGTGCTCGACGCCCACGGCCAGGCCACTGCCACCGAAGCCAGCGAAGCGCACTGGGTGGCGCAGCCAGCCATGCAAACGCTGCTGCACACCTGGGCCGCCCCGCTGGCCGAGGCCGGCGCCCTGCACTGCCAGCAGCAGGTGCTGCACATCACACCCGACCGCCTGCGGCCCCAGTCCTGGCAGCTGCAGTGCGAAGGCCCGGACGGCAGCCGCAGCGTGCACGCCGGCTTTGACGCCGTGCTGCTGGCCCTGCCCGCCCCCCTGGCCCGCGAACTGCTGCCAGCGCAGGGCAGCACCATCGCCACGCCCCTGGGGCAGGTCGAACTGGCGCCCTGCTGGACCCTCATGCTCGCCTTCCCGCAGCCCGCGCAGCCGGGCCTGACGACCCTCGGGCCGCAGTGGAACGCGGCGCGCAGCAGCTTGGCCTGTACGCGCTGCGGGCTGTCGCTGAAGTGTTCTTCGGACCAGGCGGGGCTGGCCTGCACCGTCCAGCGCTCGACCTGGCTGCGCCCGGGCTTGGACGATTCGCGCGCCAGCCAGCTGA
>JAJTBK010000541.1 GCA_021286965.1 Comamonadaceae bacterium
CACCTTGTCCGCGACTGTAGCCCGCGGCCGTGTGCCGTCAAGGCGCGCCAGGCCGTGTCCTCGCTGCGCTGCGGGCCGCACCAACCTGGCGCTTGTCTCCTTGACGGCCCCCGTCCACGGGCTCCCTTTCGTCGCGGGCGATGAACTCAGGAAAGACGGTGGCAACAGGGCCAACCGGGTTCCTCGTGCCGACCGCACCGAACAGCCGAAAGGCTGGGCTCCGAATCTAGGAATCCGGTGTTTCTTCAACAGCCAAGTCAGGAGAAAGACATGCTCGCATCCCGTTTCGCAAACCATTCCCCCGCATTGCGTTCCGACTACCCCTTGTCGGATGACCAGATCCGGCGCGTGGCTCCGTCCATCTTCGCGGACGCCCCGCATGAGAGCCGTTCGGAGCGGTACAGCTACATCCCTACGGTCACGGTGTTGACCGAGCTGCGCAAGGAAGGCTTCCAGCCCTTCACGGTGACGCAAACCCGCGTGCGCAACGAAGGCAAGCGCGAGCACACCAAGCACATGATCCGCCTGCGCCACGCCAGCCAGATCAACGGCGCGGAAGCTAACGAAATCGTGTTGCTGAACTCGCACGATGGCACCAGCAGCTATCAGATGCTGGCGGGGCAGTTCAGATTCGTTTGCAGCAATGGCCTTGTGTGCGGTGACACGGTGGCCGATGTGCGCGTGCCCCACAAAGGCGACGTGGCCGGGCTGGTGATCGAAGGCGCGTATCAGGTACTGAGCGGCTTTGAGCGCGTGCGCGATTCCCGCGATGCCATGCGCGCTGTCACCTTGGACGATGGCGAATCCGAAGTGTTCGCCCGCGCTGCGCTGGCCCTCAAATACGACGACCCGAACAAGCCTGCGCCTATCACCGAATCTCAGATTCTGATGCCGCGCCGGTTTGAAGACCGCCGCCCCGACCTGTGGAGCGTGTTCAACCGCACGCAGGAGAACCTGACCAAGGGCGGATTGCATGGCCGCAGCAGCAATGGGCGCCGCCAGAGCACCCGGCCCGTGCAGGGCATTGATTCCGACATTCGCCTGAACCGCGCCCTGTGGCTGCTGGCCGATGGCATGCGCGCCCTCAAGGCTTGACCGTTCCCCGCCGGAGGGGCGGTTCCCCTCCATTCCCTTGTTTCACTCGATTGGAGATACATCATGAATGCCACTACGCAAACCGAAGCCCGCGCCGTTCACACCGCAGCCAGCAGCGCCGCGAACCTGCTGCAAGCCGCCGACCCGAGCAAGCACATGATTCTGGTTCCGTTGTCGCGGCTGGTGCTGCGTCCTATGGGCCGCAACGTGCGCAAGACTGTTCCGCGCATGTCCATCCCTGAACTGGCTGCATCCATTCAGCGCGTGGGCCTGCTGCAAAACCTGATCGTGATTCCCGCCTCCGATGGCCTGCATTACGAGGTGGTGGCCGGTGGCCGCAGGCTGGCCGCGTTGAAGCTGCTGGCGAAGAAACACCGCATCGCCAAGGATTGGGACGTGCCTTGCCTGCGCGTGGCCGATGGCACCGCACGCACGGCCAGCCTCACCGAGAACGTGCAGCGCGAAGCCATGCACCCCGCAGACCAGTTCGAGGCCTTCGCGGCACTGGTGGCCGAAGGCCGTCCCATCGAGGACATTGCGGCGGATTTCTCCGTCACGCCGCTGGTGGTGCAGCGCCGCTTGAAGCTCGCCAATGTCTCTCCGCGCCTGATGGCCGACTATCGCGCCGATGCTGTCACGCTCGATCAGTTGATGGCCTTGTCCATCACCGACGACCACGCCGCGCAGGAAGCCGCGTTCTACGATGCGCCGCAGAGGCAGCGTCAACCGTCCGCGCTGCGTGAACGCCTCACCGAGCGCGAGATTGACGCATACCGGCATCCGCTGGTGCGTTTCGTAGGGCTGGACGCCTACGAGCAGGCAGGCGGCGGTGTTCGCCGCGACCTGTTCGCGGAGGATGACGCGGGCGTTTACCTGACCGACGTCGCGCTGCTGGAACGACTGGCGCAAGACAAGCTGGCGAGCATCGCCGACGAGGTGAAGGCCGAGGGCTGGGCTTGGGCCGATGCCACGCCGGGCGTGACCCATGCCGACCTGCACGCCTTTCAGTGTGCACCGAAGGAACGGCGCGAGCCGAACAAGCGCGAAGCACAGCGCATCGAGAAGCTGCAAGCCAAGATGCAGGAGGTGGCCGAAGCCATTGATGCCGCGATGGACGCCGAGGACGAGGACAAGGCCGACGCCTTGCAGGAGGAAGGCGAAGCCTTGGGCAAGCAGTTGCAGGCGCTGGAAGATGGCTTGCAGGGGTATGCCGCGAACGTGCGGGCCGCAGCCGGTGCCATCGTCACCATCGACCGCAACGGCGAAGCCGTGATTTATCGCGGGCTGTTGCGCGAGGCCGAGGCCAAGGCGCTGCGCACGCTGGAGAAGCTGCGCCAAGGCTTCAGCGACCCGGACGCCGCGAATGATGACGAAGGTGGGGAAGACGAAGCGCCCAAGGCCGCAGCCATGTCCGACCGGCTGGCCCAGCGCCTGAGCGCTCATCGCACCGCCGCACTGCAAATCGAGGTAGCCCTGCATCCGCAGGTGGCGCTGGCCGCCCTGGTGCATGGCATGGTGCAAACCGTCTTGCAGAGCCGCTACTACGGCCACGACCTGCCGCTGGGCGTGCGCCTCACGGCGCAAGACCGACTGGAAGGCATGGCCCCGGACTGGCCGGAATCGCCTGCCGCCGTGGCGCTGCGCGAACTGCAACAGGTAGCCGGTGAAGCCTTGCCGGAGGACGGCGCCGAACTGTTCGCCGCGCTGCTGGCGATGGAGCAAGGCGAACTGGTCAAGCTGCTGGCCGTGTGCGTGGCATCGACGGTGGACGTGGTGACGCCCCGCGCAGCGCGGCAGCAACCGGGCGCGGAACTGGCGCAGGCGGTGGGCCTCGACATGGCGGCATGGTGGAAGCCGACCGCCGAAGGCTACTTCAAGCATGTTCCCAAGACCGTGATTCTGGATGCTGTGGTCGAATTCGCGCCGGATTCCGTCAACCGGCTGGGCAAGCTCAAGAAGGCCGACATTGCCAGTGAAGCGGGGCGGCTGGCCGAGGGGACGGGCTGGATGCCCGCCATATTCAAGGCCGAAGAGCCGCAGGAAGAAGGCCCGAAGCAGGACGCCCCGGAGGATGCCGAAGCCGTGGCGGATGACCCCGCCGAGGCATTGGCCGCTTGACCTGCATCGCTACGGCGCCCTGGCTCAGGCCAGGGCGCCTTGCCGCAGGGAGCCAAACCATGCCCTCCATCAACACCACCAGCCG
>JAJTBK010000220.1 GCA_021286965.1 Comamonadaceae bacterium
GCAGCGATAGACCGTGCTGGAATTGGATGGCGTTCATGGACATGGCGCGCTCCTTGGCCGATGGGCCGGTGTCTCTGCTCTGGTTCGAGACTCGGCCATGCACGAGCGTTCCCGGTGCTCTGAGATATGTCGCTAATCAGGTAAGAACCGGCTCTAGCGCTTACCAGGCAAGCGCAAGCAGCTCTATTTTTAATAGCATTCAAGCGGCATACAACCAGGGCTTGTCGAGCAGGTGCGCGCCCAGCAGGCGCAGGCTGGCGTCGCGCGCCCAGCGCAGCGGCCCCTGGGCGTGGAAGATGCGGCCGTTGCGCTCGGACTGGGCCTGCACGCGCGCATTGCGCTGCCAGCGGTTGAGGGCGTAGCGGCGCAGGCGCAGATCCAGATCCAGGTCGTGCATGGAGAGCGCACTTTGCAGCTCCACCGCATCCTCGATCGCCATGCCCGCACCCTGCGCCATGTAGGGGCGCATGGGGTGGGCGGCGTCGCCGATCAGGGCCACCAGGCCGCGCGCCATCTGCGCCGGCGACTGCAGCGGTGGCCGGTCGGCCAGCGGCCACAGGCGCCAGCCGCTGCCGGCCTCGGGCACGCCGCGCACCGCATCCTGCAAGGCACTGCAGGTGCCGGCCAGGGCGGCTTCGAGGTCGGCGGCGTTGGCACTGTGGTCCCAGCCGTCGAGATCGACCGGCGCCGGGCCTTCGATGATGGCCACCAGGTTCTGCAGCGCGCCGCCGCGCAGCGGGTACTGCACCACGTGCAGGCGCGGCCCGAGCCAGGCCGTGACTTCCTGCGTACGCAGGCGCTCGGGCAGCGCCGCCTGCGGCACGACGACGCGGTACGCCAGGTGGCCGGTACGGCGCGGCAGCTGCGTCCCCAGGAGCTGGTTGCGCACCTGGCTGCGCACGCCATCAGCGCCGATCAGGGCGTCGCCCTCAATGACTTTCTTGCCGTCGGTGCAGACGGTGATCGCGCCCTCGGCCTCGCGGTAGCTGGCGATACTCTGCTGCAGGTTCAGGTGCACCTCGCCCTGCTGCTGCAGGGCCGCAAGCAGGAGTGCGTGCAAATCAGCGCGGTGGATGGTGGCGTACGCCGCGCCGTAGCGCTGCACCGCCTGCGCCCCCAGGGGCAGCTGCGCCAGCGCGGCGCCGCTCAAGGCGCAGCGCACACGCAGACGCGGCGGGAAGGCCGCCACCGCCTGCAGCGGCCGCTGCAGGCCCCAGGCCTGCAGCCGGCGCACCACGTTCGGCCCCAGCTGCACGCCGGCCCCGACTTCGCTGAACGCCGCCGCACGCTCGAACAAACGCACCTCACAACCAGCCTGGGCCGCGCCGATCCCCGCCGCCAATCCGGCAATACCGCCGCCGGCAATCAATACCTGCTTTCTCATGGGGCGCGATTGTGCCGCGCCAAGCGGGCGCGGGGCTGGTTCAGGCCGTCAAAAGCTGACGCAAAACGTAGGGCAGGATGCCGCCGGCGCGGTAGTATTCGACCTCGATCGGGGTGTCGATGCGCAGGCGCAGCGCCACCTGCTGTACGCGGCCATCGGTGTGGGTGATGTGCAGCTGCGCCTGGCTTTGCGGTGCCAGGGCGGCGTCCAGCGTCAGGCCGATGCGCTCGCTGCCCGTCAAGCCCAGCGATTGCCAGCTGTCCTGGCCCAGGAACTGCAGCGGCAGCACGCCCATGCCCACCAGGTTGGAGCGGTGGATGCGCTCAAAACTGCGTGCAATCACGGCACGGATGCCCAGCAGCTGCGTACCCTTGGCCGCCCAGTCGCGGCTGGAGCCGGTGCCGTATTCCTCGCCGGCAAAAATCACCATCGACGTCTGGCACGCCATGTACTGCGTGGCGGCGTCGAAGATGGTGAGTTTCTCGCCCTGCAGCGGGCCCTCGCCCTGGAACAGGGTCAGGCCGCCTTCCTCGCGTGTGCCGTCGGCGCGGGCGGGCAGCATCAGGTTCTTGATGCGCACGTTGGCAAAGGTGCCGCGCACCATCACCTCGTGCTGGCCCCGGCGCGAGCCGTAGCTGTTGAAATCGAGCCGTGCGACGCCCTGGGCGCGCAGCCACTGGCCGGCAGGCGAGCTCTCCTTGATGGCGCCAGCGGGCGAGATGTGGTCGGTGGTGATGGAGTCGCCAAACAGCGCCATGATGCGCGCGTCCGCCAGCACCTGAAGACTCTTTTGGCCTGCAGCACGCTTGCCAGCTGCGTCAGGCGCTCCTGAATCGAGAGCAAAATCGGCAAAGAAGGGCGGCTCGGCAATGTAGGTGCTGCGCGGCCAGGGGTAGGTCATGCCGCTCGTGCCCTGGATTTTTTCCCACAGCGCCCCCGGCTCCTTGCGAATCTTGGCGTAATTGGCGCGAAAGGCCTGGCCCTGCATGGCGTACTTCATGAGCGCGCCGATTTCCTCGCTGCTGGGCCAGATGTCGCCCAGGTACACGGCGCGGCCGTGCTTGCCGATGCCCACGGGCTCGGTCATCAAATCCTTGAGCACCGTGCCCGCCAGGGCGTAGGCCACCACCAGCGGCGGGCTGGCGAGGAAGTTGGCCTTGATATTGGGGTGGATGCGGGCCTCGAAGTTGCGGTTGCCCGAGAGCACGGCGGCGCACACCAGGTCGTGGCTGGCGATGGCATCGTTGATCGGCGCCGCCAGGTCGCCCGAGTTGCCGATGCAGGTGGTGCAGCCGTAGCCCGCCACGGTAAAGCCGAGTTTTTCCAGGGACGCCAGCAAGCCGGTGGCCTGGAGGTATTCGGTGACGATGCGCGAGCCCGGGGCGAGCGAGGTCTTGATGTGCGGCGCCACCTTGAGCCCGGCCTGCACGGCCTTCTGCGCCAGCAGGCCGGCGGCCAAGAGCACGCTCGGGCTGGAGGTGTTGGTGCAGCTGGTGATGGCGGCGATCAGCACGTCGCCATGGCCAATGCTGGGGTGCGCGCCCGGGCCATGCAGCGCCGCCGCCACGTGCTGCAGCTCCAGGCGCGGCTTGTTGTGCACCATCTCAGCCTCGCTGCGCGCGGCGCCCTCGGTGGCGGGCAGCTCGGCCGGGGCCGCGCCGTTGGCGCCGCCGGCAGCCAGGGCGTAGCGCTCACCCAGGCGTTCGGGCGCGAGCTTGAAGCCACCGGCCTCGACCGGGGCAGAGAACAAATGCGTGAATTGCGCCTTCACCTGGCCGAGCTCGATACGGTCCTGCGGGCGCTTGGGGCCGGCCAGGCTGGGGGTGACGCTGCCCAGGTCGAGGTGCAGCAGTTGCGAGTAATCGATCTCGTGCGCCTGCGGCGTGCCGAACAAACCCTGGGCCTGGAAATAGGCGGCAAAGGCATCGATCTCGGCCTTGCTGCGCCCGGTGCCCTTGAAATAGGCGATGGTTTTTTCATCCACCGGGAAAAAGCCCAGCGTTGCGCCATATTCAGGCGCCATATTGCCGATGGTGGCGCGGTCGGGCAGCGAGAGCGTGCGCAGGCCATCGCCCAGGAATTCGACGAACTTTCCCACCACCTTGTGCTGGCGCAGCAACTCGGTCACGGTCAGCACCAGATCGGTGGCCGTGACGCCTTCGCGCAGCCGGCCTGTCAATTCCAGGCCAACGACGTCGGGCGTGAGGAAATACAGCGGCTGACCGAGCATGGCCGATTCGGCCTCGATCCCACCCACGCCCCAGCCGACAACGCCAATACCGTTGATCATGGTGGTATGGCTGTCGGTGCCAACGAGGGTATCGGGGTAATACACACCGGCACTATTTTGGTGCACACCGCGTGCCAGGTATTCGAGATTGACCTGGTGCACGATACCAAAACCCGGCGGCACGACACCAAAGGTCTGGAATGCCTGCATCCCCCATTTCATGAACTCGTAGCGCTCGCGGTTGCGCTGGAATTCGAGTTCCATGTTCTGCTGCAGGGCATTTTTCGTACCGTAGTGATCGACCATGATGGAATGGTCGACGACCAAATCGACCGGTACCAGAGGCTCGATCTTGCGTGGATCCTGTCCCAGGCGCTGCGCTGCGCTGCGCATTGCGGCCAAATCGGCCAGCAGCGGCACGCCGGTAAAGTCCTGCAATATCACCCGCGCCAGCAGAAAAGGAATTTCCTCGGTACGCGCCGCCTGCGGCTGCCAGCTGGCAAGCTGGCGCACGTGCGCCGCCGTCACCTTGCCGCCACCGCAATGGCGCAGCACCGATTCGAGCACGATGCGCAGCGACCAGGGCATCCGCCGAATCGACGCAAACTCCTCCGCCAGCACCGGCAATGAATAGAACTGGCCACTGCGCCCACCCGGCAAGGCCAGGGGCTGCAGCGTATGGGCAAAGGGGTGGCGGGTGGTTTTCGCAGGCATCGGGGGACTCCTTGTGAAAGTACCCGGCCATTCTGGGCAGGAGGCCGCCCTCGGGCAAGGGGCACAACCCGCAACCCTGTACCCGACGCGGACAACAAAAAACCCGCCGCAGCGGGTTTTTCAGAGCGGATGCCGTATCAAAGCATCAGGCAATCAGGAACTGGGCGCGATCCTGGCCTTGAATCCACTTCGGCGGCTTGCCGCGACCGGTCCAGGTATCACCATTGCCATTGCGGTATTTAGGCGCCACTTTGGCACCGGTAGTGGCCGCACGCACGCCACGGCCAGCACGGGCAGCGGGGAACACGTCTTGTTCGGTCAGGCCATATTCGGCGATGATGCTGCGCACCTTGGCCACGGCATCGGCCAATTCACGGGTGCGGGCTTCCTCAATGCGGGAATCAAGGGCTTGGCGCTCTTTCAGCAGGTCTTTGTACGAAGTGGTCATGGTGCGATGAAATGGGGGGGTTTCGACGTTTTCCATTATATGAATAAACCGCACCCAGTTTCATTTTTTGCCATAAGCAATTACCACAAGTAGTACTGCATTATGGCTGCTGCACGGCCACGTGCTGGGCCAGGACTTTATCGATGCGGCGCCCATCCAAATCCACCACTTCAAATTCCCAACTGGCACAGCCGATGCGCTCACCCAAGACGGGCAAATGGCCGGAGACGGCAAGCAGCAATCCGGCCAAGGTGTTATAGCGACCGCGCTCTTCGCCCGGCAGGTCACGAATATCCAGGCGTGCCTTCAGCTCGGTAATCGGCATCTGGCCATCGAGCAGCCAGGAGCCGTCCTCGCGCTGCAGCGCCCAGGCGTCGCTGTGGGCATTGGGCAGCAATTCGCCGGTAATGGCTTCGAGCAGGTCGCGCGGCGTCATGATGCCCTGCACCACGCCATATTCATCGACGACGAAGACAAAGCGCCCCGCGCCCTGGCGCAGTTGCTCGAGCAATTCAAGGCCGCTCAGGGTCTCGGGCAGGAAATGCGCCGGCTGGGCGCAAGCGCGCAGGGGCTGCGTACCATCTGCCCCCAGGGACAGCAGCTGCGCCACGCTGACCACGCCCAGCACCTCGTCGAGCGAGCCCTGGCACACCGGGTACCAGGAATGCGCCCCCCGTCCACCGTCGCGCCCGGCCAGGCGCAGGGCCTGGGCCACGCTCAGGTCAGCGGCAAGCCACTGCACGTCCGAGCGCGGCACCATGAGCGAGGTCAGTGGCCGGTCGTCGAGGCGAAAGACGTTTTGCACCAGCTGGTGCTCGTCGTCCTCGATCACCCCGGCCTCGTGGCCCTCGTTCAGGCTGGCAGCGATTTCCTCCTCGGTGACGGCACGCGCGGCAGCGTTGTCGATGCGCAGCAGCGCCAGCACGGCCCGCGTCGATAACGCCAGCAAGCGCACAAAGGGCCCGGCCAGGCGCGCCAGCGCCGCCATCGGCCGCGCCACCAGGCGCGCCACCTGCTCGGGATAGAGCTGGCCGATGCGCTTGGGCACCAGTTCGCCAAAAACGATGGTGACGAAGGTGATGCCCAGCACCACCGTCGCCGTCGCCGACCACTCGGCACCTTTGGCCGGCACGCCCAGCGCTTGCAGCCACTGGCCCAGGTCAGCGCTGAAAGCGGCCTCGCCGACGATGCCGTTGACCATGCCGATCAGGGTGATAACGACCTGCACCGAGGACAAAA
>JAJTBK010000035.1 GCA_021286965.1 Comamonadaceae bacterium
CACCTTCGCCATCATTTCCCACCCCGACGCCGGCAAGACCACGCTGACGGAAAAGCTGCTGCTGTTCTCGGGCGCGATCCAGATCGCCGGCGCCGTCAAGGGCCGCAAGGCCAGCCGCCATGCCACCTCCGACTGGATGGAGATCGAAAAGCAGCGCGGCATCTCGGTGGCCTCGTCGGTGATGCAGATGCAGTACCGCGACCACGTCATCAACCTGCTCGACACGCCCGGCCACAAGGACTTCTCCGAGGACACCTACCGCGTGCTCACCGCCGTCGATTCGGCGCTGATGGTGATCGACGCCGCCAACGGCGTGGAGGCGCAGACGCGCCGCCTGATCGAGGTCTGCCGCCAGCGCGACACGCCCATCATCACCTTCGTCAACAAGATGGACCGCGAGGTGCGCGACCCGCTGGACATCCTCGACGAGGTGGAGCGCGAACTGGGCATGCCCTGCTGCCCCATGACCTGGCCCGTGGGCCAGGGCAAATCGTTCGGCGGCATCATCGACCTGCGCACGCAAAGCATGACGGTGTTCCAGCCCGGCAGCGAGAAGCGCCCGGAAGACTTCGAGACCATCCCTTTGAGCGAGGTGGATAAGCTGCGCGCGCGCTTTGGCCAGGCGTTCGACGACGCCATCGAGAGCATGGAGCTGGCCGTGGGCGCATCCATTGCCTGGGACCACGCGCAATTCCTGGCCGCCAAGCTCACCCCCGTGTTCTTCGGCTCGGGCGTGAACAATTTTGGTGTGCAGGAGGTGCTCAACGCCGTGGTCGATATGTCGCCGCCACCGGGCGCGCGCATCGCCTGGCGCGAGGTGAACCGCGAGCGCGAGCAGGTCACCATCCACCCCGAGGACAAGGGCTTCTCCGGCGTGGTCTTCAAGGTGCAGGCCAACATGGATGCCAACCACCGCGACCGCATCGCCTTCGTGCGCGTGGCCAGCGGCAAATACACACCGGGCATGAAGATGAAGGTGCAGCGCACGGGCAAGGAGCTGCGCCCGACTAGCGTGGTCACCTTCATGAGCCAGCGGCGCGAAGCGGTGGATGAAGCCTACGCCGGCGACATCATCGGTTTCACCATCCACGGCGGCGTGCAGCTGGGCGACAGCATCACCGACGGCCCGGCGCTGCAGTTCACCGGCCTGCCCTTCTTCGCCCCCGAGCTGTTCATGACCGTGGTGCTGAAGAACCCGCTGCGCTCCAAGCAGCTGCAACAGGGCCTGATGGAGCTGGGCGAGGAAGGCGCCATCCAGGTCTTCAAGCCCGACGCCGGCGGCAACATGCTGCTGGGCGCCGTCGGCCAGCTGCAGTTTGAAGTGGTGCAGCACCGCCTGAAAACCGAATACGACTGCGACGTGCGCCTCGAGGGCTGCCAGTACACCGGCGCGCGCTGGATCACCGCCGACACGCCGCAAGAGCTGCGCGAGTTCGAGCACGCCTACCCGCTGCGCCTGGCGCACGACGCGGCCAACACCCTGGCCTACCTGTGCACCAGCCCGTACGACGTGCGCCTGGCGCAGGAGCGGTTTCCGAAAATCCACTTCCATCCGCTGCGCGAACATGCAGGGCTGGCCCTGAGCAGCAGCCACTGAGCATGTTGCCCCTGGCCCACTGGCAGCCGCCCGCGCACCCCGTGGGCGTGCTCACCGACATCGACGACACCCTGACCACCGACGGCGCCATCACGCCTGATGCACTGCAGGCTTTGGCAGATTTGAAGGCAGCGGGCCTGCACGTCATCCCCATCACCGGCCGGCCCGTGGGCTGGAGCGAACCATTCGCCACGAGCTGGCCGGTGGATGCCATCGTGGCCGAGAACGGGGCCTGTGCGCTGCTGCCACCAAATTCAAACCAAAACGGGCTGCAAGGCGCGTCAGACAAGCGCGAGCAGCTATCAAAAAGATACCAACAGAATGTCGCCACGCGCGCCGCACAGTAGGCGCAGATGCAGCGGGTGCTGGCCACCATCGAGGCCCAGGTGCCGGGCGCGCGCCGCGCCACCGACTCGCCCGGGCGCGAGTGCGACATCGCCATCGACCACAGCGAATTCACCCAGCTGCCGCAGGCTGCCATCGACGCCTGCGTGCAGATCATGCAGGCGGCGGGCATGAACGCCACCGTCAGCAGCATCCACATCAACGGCTGGTTCGGCGCGCACGACAAGTGGGTGGGCGCCGAGTGGATCGTGCGCGAGCTGCTCGGGCGCGACCTGGCGGCCGAAATCGAGCGCTGGGTGTACATCGGCGACTCGACCAACGACCAGAAGATGTTCGAGCGCTTCCCGCACAGCGTGGGCGTGGCCAACATTGCGCGCTTCGTGCCGCAGTTGGCGCACCTGCCGCGCTACGTCACGCCGAGCGCGCGCGGCGCCGGGTTTGCCGAGCTGGCCCAGGCTCTACTCGAAGCCAGAATCCACCGCAGCCAGCGCTAGAATCCCCTTTTTTCCAAAAGGGTTTCACCATGGTCCAGCGGATACGAGGGGTTTTGGCGGCGGCATTGATGGCGGCGGCGGCGTGGCAGCCGGCCGCAGCAGCAGGCCCCAAACCCGACCTGGACGCCCGCTTCAAAGAGGCCATGACCAACCCGCAGCTGGCCGACCAGCTGTACAAAACCGGGCGCAAGGTGGCCGCCGTGTGCGCCAACTGCCATGGCGAGGGCGGCAACAGCACCAAATCGAGCGTGCCCAACCTCGCCGGACAGAACCCCGCCTACCTGATGGAGCAGATCCGCCAGTTCAGCGACGGCCGGCGCCGTTACGAGTTCATGGAAGGCATGATCCGCGCCATGAACAATGACGAAAAAATCGGCATGGTCTTGTTCTACGCAGCGCAGGAAGTGATCCACAAGCCCAGCAGCAACAAGCCCCTGGCCGACCGGGGCGCGGACATTTTCAACAAGAACTGTTTTCGCTGCCACGGCAACGCCGGGCGCGGCAACGACCAGGTGGCGCGCATCGCCGGCCAGCAAGACGAGTACCTGCGCACCACTTTGCAGCGCTACCGCGCCGGCACCAACGTGCGCGTGAACTCCATCATGACGCCCAACGTCAAGCTGCTCAGCGACCAGGACATCGAAGCCCTGGTGGCCTACGTGTCTTCCATGCCATAAAGCGCGCGCCAGGGCCACAATGGCCGCAGGATGGACTTCTGCCCCTGCTGCCACCATGACCCGCCTGCTCGACCTCCCCACCCTGGCCCAACTCGTTCGCAACGTTGGCCTGGCCGATTTCCTGCGCCAGCTGGCGGCGCAGATCGAGGCAGATTTTCAGCGCTGGCCGGCGTTCGAGAAAAACGCCCGCCTGGCGCACCACTGCGCCCAGGGCGTGATCGAGCTGATGCCGATCTCCGACGGCGCCCGCTACAGCTTCAAATTCGTCAACGGCCACCCCGGCAACCCGGCGCAGGGCCTGCCCACGGTGATGGCCTTTGGCGTGCTCGCCGACATGGCCACCGGCACGCCGCTGCTGCTGGCCGAGGCCACCTTGCTCACCGCCCTGCGCACCGCCGCCACCTCGGCCCTGGCGGCACGGGTCCTGGCGCGCCCGGGCAGCCGCTGCATGGCCCTGATCGGCAACGGTGCCCAGGGCGAATTCCAGGCCCTGGCGTTTCACACCCTGCTGGGCATCACGCAGCTGCGCCTGTACGACCCGGATCCGCAGGCCAGCGCCAAGCTGCAGCGCAACCTGGCAGCGCTGGGGCTGCCAGTGCACATCACCCTCGCGGCCAGCATTGACGAGGCCATCGCGGGCGCCGACATCATCACCACCGCCACGGCGGCCAAGGCGCACGCGGCCCTGTTCGGCGCCGCCCAGCTCACGCCCGGCCAGCACCTGAACGCCATTGGCGGCGACTGCCCCGGCAAGACCGAGCTGCCGCCCGAGGTGCTGCGGGCGGCGCGCATCTTCGTCGAATACGCGCCGCAAACGCGCATCGAGGGCGAAATCCAGCAGCTGCCCGCCGAGCTCCCAGTGACCGAACTCTGGCAGGTGCTCACGGGCCAGGCACCAGGGCGCCAGAGTGCGGCCGACATCACGCTGTTCGATTCGGTGGGCTTTGCCCTGGAAGACCACGCCGCCCTGTGTCTGGTGCAGCGCCTGGCCCAGGAACGGCAGCTTGGCCACGACATCGCCCTGGTGCCCGGCGCGGGCGGGCCCAAGGACTTGTTCCGCGCCCTGCGCTGACCTGGGTGCTCAGCCTAAATCTTCCGGCTCCGGGTGCTTGACCACGGTCACCGGCACCGGGCTGTGCTGGATCAGCGCCTGCGACACCGAGCCGAGCAGCGTGCCGCGCAGGCCGCCCAGGCCGCGCGCGCCGATGATGAGGGCATCGCAGCCGCAGCGCTCGGCCATATCGACCAAGGTGGCGGCGACGCTGCCCAAGCCGATTTCGGTTTCGTAGCCCACGCCTGCGGCCTCCACCAGCGCAATGGCGGAGGCGAGCAGATCCTGCGCCGCCTCGACACTGGCCGCCGCCATGGTGTCGGCGCCGTGCGTCGCCAGCTCCAGCAGCGAAGCCTCCTCTTGCACATGGCCGAGCACCAGCGTGGCCTGCAGGCCGCCCCGGCGCAGCAGCATGATGGCGTGGCGCACGGCATCCAGCGCCAACTCGGAACCATCGACGGCAACCAAAATTCTCAGCATCGCTCTATCCTCCTGTGGTCATCAAAGTGTCTGAAAACCAGTGTAGGCCAGGGCCGGCCACAGTCTGGGAAAATCACGCCCCTATGTTGCAATTCGACCTGCTCGCCACCGACCCCAGCAGCCACGCGCGCCGTGGCCGCCTCACGCTCAACCACGGCGTGGTGCAAACTCCCATTTTCATGCCCGTGGGCACCTACGGCACCGTCAAGGGCGTGATGCCGCAAAGCCTGACCGACATGGGGGCGCAAATCATCCTCGGCAACACCTTTCACCTGTGGATGCGCCCCGGCCTGGACGTGATGCAGAGCTTTGGCGGCCTGCACGGCTTTGAAAAATGGGACAGGCCCATCCTCACCGATTCGGGCGGCTTTCAGGTCTGGAGCCTGGGCGCCATGCGCAAGATCACCGAAGAAGGCGTGACCTTTGCCAGCCCCGTCAACGGCGACAAGCTCTTCATGTCGCCCGAGGTGAGCATGCAGATCCAGACCACGCTCAACTCCGACATCGTGATGCAGCTCGACGAGTGCACACCCTACGAAACCAACGGCCACAAGACCACCGAGCACGAAGCGCGCAAGTCCATGGAAATGAGCCTGCGCTGGGCCAAGCGTTCCAAGGACGAGTTCGAGCGCCTGGGCAATCCAAACGCACTGTTC
>JAJTBK010000046.1 GCA_021286965.1 Comamonadaceae bacterium
GCCACCTTGGTCATCACCCCCACGTCGTCGGCCATGACAGCGCTTTTCTTGGCGGCCACCTTGGTCATCAAGGCCACGTCGTCGAGGATGGCAGCAATGTCGTCCAGCAGGGTCAGCAGGCTGGCTCCGGCCATAAAAATCCTTAGAAAATTTATATGAAATAAGGCTCTAGCGCTTATCCAGCAAGCGCTAGAAGCTCTCATTTCAATAGCAATACGATGGACTTGTTCACCCCACCCACTTGCGCGCATTGCGCCAGATGCGCATCCAGGGCGAGAGCTGTACCACATCACCGCTCGTCCAGCTCATCTGCACGTTGCGGAACACCCGTTCGGGGTGCGGCATCATGGCCGTGAAGCGCCCGTCCGCCGTCGTCACTGCCGTCAGACCGCCGGCGCTGCCGTTGGGGTTGAAGGGGTAGCGCTCGGTCGGCTGGCCGTGGTTGTCCACGTAGCGCATCGCCGCCAGCACGGCGGCGGCGTCGCCCCGGTGGGCAAAGTTGGCGTAGCCCTCGCCGTGCGAGACGACGATGGGCAGGCGGCTGCCTGCCATGCCTTGCAAAAAGATGCTGGGCGAGTCGAGCACTTCCACCATCGACAGGCGCGCCTCAAAGCGGTGGCTTTGGTTTTGCGTGAAGCGCGGCCAGGCGGCAGCGCCTGGGATGATGTCGGCCAGCTCGGCAAACATCTGGCAGCCGTTGCACACGCCCAGGGCAAAGGTGTCCTGGCGGCCAAAGAACTGCTGGAACTGCGCCGACAGGCGTTCGTTGAAGGTGATGGAGCGCGCCCAGCCAATGCCCGCGCCCAGGGTGTCGCCGTAGCTGAAGCCCCCGCAGGCGACCACGCCGGCGAACTGCGCCAGGTCGGCGCGGCCCGCTTGCAGGTCGCTCATGTGCACGTCGTGCGCTTCAAAGCCCGCTTCGGTGAAGGCGTAGGCCATTTCCACGTGCGAGTTCACGCCCTGCTCGCGCAACACGGCCACGCGCGGGCGGGCCAAATTCAGGTAGGGCGCGGCCACGTCCTCGGCGGGATCGAACGCCAGGTGCAGGTGCAGGCCGGGGTTGGCCGGGTCACCGGCGGCGGCGTGTTCGCTGTCGGCGCAGGCGGGGTTGTCGCGCCCCTGGGCAATCTTCCAGCTCACGGCGTCCCACACCTGGTGCAGGTCTTCGAGCTTGGCGCCAAACACCTTGGCCGCGTCGCGCCAGACTTGCAGCTCGCCCTTGCCCATGTCCACCGGCGAGCTGGCCGGGCGGGTTTTGCCAACGATGTGGCTGCACTGGATCAGGCCGTGCTCGCGCAGAGTTTGCATGACGGCGCTGCGCTGCTCGGTGCGGATCTGCAGCACCACGCCCAGTTCTTCGTTGAACAGGGCGTGCAGGGTTTGCACGTCGCGCCGGCCCGCCACCTGCTGGCCCCAGTTCTTGCCCTCGCCGCTGTCCATGCGGCTGTCGCTGATGCCGTCGCCCTCGGTGACCAGCATGTCCACGTTCAGCGCCACGCCCACCTGGCCGGCAAAGGCCATTTCAGCCACCGCCGCCAGCAGGCCGCCGTCGCTCCTGTCGTGGTAGGCTAGGATGTGGCCCTGGGCGCGCAGTTGGTTGATGGCATTGACCAGGTTCTTCAAGTCTTGCGCGTCGTCCAGGTCGGGCACTTCGGTGCCGCTTTGGCCCAGCACCTGGCCCAGGATGGAGCCGCCCATGCGGTTCTGGCCCCGGCCCAGGTCGATGAGCACGAGGGAACTATCGGCCACCGTGGCGTCGAGCTGCGGCGTGAGCGTGCCGCGCACATCCTGCAGGGTGGCAAAGGCGGTGACGATGAGGCTGACGGGGGAGACGACTTTTTTCGCCTGGCCGTCTGCCGTCCACTGCGTGCGCATGGACAGCGAATCCTTGCCCACGGGGATGGAAATACCGAGCTGCGGGCACAGCTCCATGCCCACGGCCTGGACGGTGGCGTAGAGGTCGGCGTCCTCGCCCGCTTCGCCGCAGGCGGCCATCCAGTTGGCCGACAGCTTGACGCGCGGCAACTCAATGGGCGCGGCCAGCAGGTTGGTGATGCTCTCGGCCACGGCCATGCGGCCCGAGGCCGCCGCGTTGATAGCGGCCAGCGGCGTGCGCTCGCCCATAGCCATGGCTTCGCCGGCAAAGCCCTTGAAATCGGCCAGGGTCACGGCCACGTCGGCCACGGGAATCTGCCAGGGGCCGACCATCTGGTCGCGGTGCGTGAGGCCCCCCACGGCACGGTCGCCAATGGTGATGAGAAAGCGCTTGCTGGCGACCGTGGGGTGCGCCAGCACCTCGATCACGGCTTTTTCCAGCGGCAAGCCGTCGAGCTGCAGCGGCGCACCCTGGCGGGCCACCGTGGCCACGTCGCGCTGCATCTTGGGCGGCTTGCCCAGGAGCACGTTCATGGGCATATCGACGGGGTATTTTTGTGCGCCGCCCTGCAGGGCGGTGTCGTCGAGCACCAGCTGGCGCTCCTCGGTGGCCACACCCACGACGGCAAACGGGCAGCGCTCGCGCTCGCAAAAGGCCCGGAACTGCTCCAGCGACGCGGGTGCGATGGCCAGCACGTAGCGTTCCTGGCTTTCGTTGCTCCAGATTTCCTTGGGCGCCAGGCCCGATTCTTCCAGCGGCACGGCGCGCAGGTCAAAGCGTGCGCCCCGGCCCGCGTCGTTGGTCAGCTCGGGGAAGGCGTTGGACAGGCCGCCCGCGCCCACGTCGTGGATGGCGAGGATGGGGTTGGCGGCTCCTTGAGCCCAGCAGTGGTTGATGACCTCTTGCGCGCGGCGTTCGATCTCGGGGTTGCCGCGCTGCACCGAATCAAAATCGAGCTCGGCGGCGTTCTGCCCCGTGGCCATGGAGCTGGCCGCGCCGCCGCCCATGCCAATGCGCATCCCCGGGCCGCCCAATTGGATGAGCAAGGTACCGGCGGGAAATTCGATTTTGTGCGTCAGGCCCGCGTCGATCACGCCCAGGCCGCCAGCGATCATGATGGGCTTGTGGTAGCCGCGCTGCACGCCTGCCACTTCCTGCTCGTACTCGCGGAAGTACCCGGCCAGATTCGGGCGGCCAAACTCGTTGTTGAACGCCGCGCCGCCCAGCGGCCCCTCGGTCATGATTTGCAGCGGGCTGGCGATGTGCGCGGGCTTGCCGCCCGCCTGGTCGGACAGGCCGCCCCAGAGCTTGGAGACGGTGAAGCCCGAGAGCCCGGCCTTGGGCTTGGAGCCGCGTCCGGTGGCGCCCTCGTCGCGGATCTCGCCGCCCGCGCCGGTCGATGCGCCGGGGAAGGGCGAAATGGCGGTGGGGTGGTTGTGCGTTTCCACCTTCATCAGCACGTGGTGCGTAGCGCTCTCTTTTTGATAGCTGGCCGCGCTGGCTGTGCTTGCGCTAGCACCCATTTTGGCCACAAAGCGCTCCACCGGGCTGCCTTCCATGATGGAGGCGTTGTCGGCGTAGGCAACGATGGTGTGCTGGGGCGAGGTGGCCTCGGTGTGGCGGATCATGCCGAACAAGGATTTGTTTTGCGCCACGCCGTCGATGGTGAACTCGGCGTTGAAGAT
>JAJTBK010000224.1 GCA_021286965.1 Comamonadaceae bacterium
CATGTGGCCGACGTGGCTCAGGCGGTCGCGCGCATCGGGAAACTCCTGCGCAATCGCGTGCAGGCTCTGGTCCAGGCCCAGCTGCGTCATGGCCTCGTGCAGGTTGCGCGTGATGCGGCCCAGGCGCTCGAAGGTGTCTTCGGAAACAGGGGTGGTGTCGGAGGGCGTCATGTCTGGCCTTTTAACGTGCAGCCAGGGCCGCCTGCAAGCCCCCAAGGACCCGCATGGGCATCAATGCTGCGTATACATATTAGTAACAATATGCTTAATTTATTACTTTTATCAAAGAAACACAAACATGAATGTTAAAATCTTCGCATCATGGACGCCCAACTCTTGAACACCCTGCCCGAAGACTGCAGCACGCGCGACGTTGCGCAGGCGCTGGGCATGGCCGTGCGCTCGGTGCAGCTCATGGTCGATCGCGGCGAGCTGCAAGCCTGGAAGACCCCCGGTGGCCACCGCCGCATTGCCCGCGCCTCGGTGCTGCAGTGGCTGGCGCAGCGCGGCGCACCAACGCCGGCCGATCTGCCAGCACCAGCCACCCTGCCCCCCGGCCCCACCAGCGGCCCCCCGCCGGCGCCGCCGGCACGCCGCCCCCAGGTGTTGCTGATCGAAGACTCGGTGCACTTCCAAAACCTCGTGCGCCTGCTGCTGGCGCATGATTTCCCGCAGGTCGATCTGCACGTGGCCGAGGATGGCATCGTCGGCCTGGCCATGGCCGGACAGCTGCAGCCTGAGCTGCTGCTGGTCGATATCCTGCTGCCCGGCGTCGATGGCGCCACCCTCATCTCCCGCCTGCGCAGCCACCCCCAGTTCCAGCACAGCCGCCTGATCGTCATCACCTCCCTCGATGAGGCGCAGCGCGAGCCCTACGCCTTCGCCCTCGACGGCCTGCCGGTGGTGCACAAGCCGCGCCTGGTGCAAGACCTGCCGCAGCAGCTGCAGCAAGCCCTGGCACCCGCATGAGCGCGCACCCCAGCGTCCTGCTGCTCGAAGACGACGCCAGCGTGCAGCGCTTCGTGCAGCTGGCGCTGGAAGACCTGCCCTTGCAGCTGCACTGCAGCGCCAGTCTGGCCCAGGCCCGCGAGGTGCTGCGCCGCCAGCCGGTGCAACTGCTGCTGGCCGACCTGCACCTGCCCGACGGCTCGGGCCTGGCGCTGTGCCAGGAACTGCAGGCGCAGCCGCCCGTGCCAGCGCCGCTGGTGGTCATTTTCAGCGGTGGCGTCGATGCCCTGCTGGAGCGGCAGCTGCGCCAGGCCGGCGTCTGGCAGGTGCTGCACAAACCCGTCCCCGTGGGCCAGCTGCTGGCCTGCGTCGAGCAGGCCCTGGCGCCATCGGCCTCCAGCCGCACCCCCTGCGCCCCACCCCCGGCCACCGATCCGGTGCAAACGTTTTTTGGCGGCCAGCAGGCGCTGTACCAGGCTTACCGCCAGACCTGCCTGGCCCAGTTTGAACACGACCTGGCGCAAGGCACCCAGGCAGCCCAGGCCGGCGACTGCACGGCACTGCGCCACCTGGGGCACAACCTCAAATCCGTACTCACCCTGCTCGGCCACGACGGCGCCGCGCAGCAGGCCCGCACCCTGGAGGCCCAGGCCAGCGCCCCCGACCTGGCGGCCGCCACGCACAGCTGGCAGCAGCTGGCCCGGGCGCTGCAACAGCTGCGCTGAACCCGGCCCTCATCCCCACCGTTCCCCCAAAGGGGCAAGCGCCAAAGGCGGTTGCTTTCAAGCAGGTCAATCGCCTGATTAGCGACATATCTCAGAGCACCGGGAACGCTCGTGCATGGCCGAGTCTCGAACCAGAGCAGAGACACCGGCCCATCGGCCAAGGAGCGCGCCATGTCCATGAACGCCATCCAATTCCAGCACGGTCTATCGCTGC
>JAJTBK010000060.1 GCA_021286965.1 Comamonadaceae bacterium
TGCGACAAGCTGCGTTTTGAAGCCCTGAACCACAGCGCCCTGTACGAAGACGCGCCCAACCTGGAGCTGCGCATCACCTTCGACAAGGCGGCCAAAACCCTCACCATTACCGACAACGGCATCGGCATGAGCGCGCAGGAGGCCATCGACCACCTGGGCACCATCGCCAAGAGCGGCACCAAGGACTTCATGGGCAAGCTCACCGGCGACCAGAAGGCAGACGCCCAGCTCATTGGCCAGTTCGGCGTGGGTTTTTACTCGGGCTTCATCGTTGCCGACAAGATCACCGTCGAGTCGCGTCGCGCCGGTTTGAAGGCCGAAGAAGGCGTGCGCTGGGTCAGCGGCGGTGCGGGCGATTTTGAGGTCGATGCCATCACCCGCGCCGCACGCGGCACCAGCGTCATCCTGCACCTGCGCGATGACGCCGAAGAATTCCTCAACGCCTGGAAGCTCAAGCAGCTGATTGCCAAATACTCCGACCACATCAGCCTGCCCATCCTCATGGAAAAAGAGGAATGGAAAGAGGCCGAGAAGGAAGGCGAGCCCGGCGCCATGGTGAAAACCGGCGAGTGGGAAACGGTGAACAAGGCCAGCGCCCTGTGGACGCGGCCCAAGAAAGACATCACCGCCGAGCAGTACCAGGAGTTCTACAAATCCATCAGCCACGACCATGAAGCGCCGCTGACCTGGGCGCACAACCGCGTCGAGGGCAATACCGAGTACACACAGCTGTTGTACATCCCGGCCAAGGCGCCGTTCGACCTGTACCAGCGTGACAAGCACGCGGGCGTCAAGCTCTACGTCAAGCGCGTCTTCATCATGGACGAGGCCGAGGCGCTGCTGCCGGGCTACCTGCGCTTTGTGAAGGGCGTGATCGACTCGGCCGACCTGCCGCTGAACGTCTCGCGCGAGCTGCTGCAGGAAAGCCGCGACGTGCGCCTGATCCGCGACGGCTCGGTCAAGCGCGTGCTCTCCATGCTCGAAGACCTGGCCAAACACGACCAGCACCCGGCGGGCGAGGGCGCGGACGGCGTGACCGATGTGGTCAGCGACGAAGACAAGGCCAAGGAAGGCAAGTACAGCCAGTTCTACGCCCAGTTCGGCGCCGTGCTCAAAGAGGGCCTGGGCGAAGATTTTGGCAACCGCGAGCGCATTGCCAAGCTGCTGCGCTTTGCCAGCACCACCAGCGACACGGCCAGCGTCGGCCTGGCCGACTACAAGGCACGCATGAAGGAAGGCCAACAGGCCATTTACTACATCACCGCCGACAGCCTGCAAGCGGCCAAGAGCAGCCCGCAGCTCGAACTCTTCAAGAAGAAGGGCATCGAGGTGCTGCTCATGACCGACCGCGTGGACGAGTGGGCGCTGGGCTATCTGCACGACTTCGACGGCACGCCGCTGCAGTCTGTGGCCAAGGGCGCGGTCGATCTGGGCGAGCTGCAGGACGAGGCCGAGAAAAAGGCGGCAGAAGAAGCCGCCGAGCAATTCAAGCCCCTGCTGGCCAAGCTCAAGGAGGCCCTCAAGGACAAGGCCGAGGACGTGCGCGTGACCACCCGCCTGGTCGATTCGCCCGCCTGCCTGGTGGTCAAGGACGGCGACATGAGCAGCCAGCTCGCCCGCCTCTTGAAGCAGGCCGGGCAGCAGGCGCCGGACGCCAAGCCGGTGCTCGAAGTCAACCCCGCGCACCCGCTGGTGCAAAAGCTCGACGGCTCGGTGCACTTTCACGACCTGGCGCACATCCTGTTCGACCAGGCGCTGCTGGCCGAAGGCGGGCAGCTCGACGACCCGGCGGCGTACGTCAAGCGCGTGAACGCACTGCTGGTGTAAACCGCGTTATCTAAAAAGATAGCTGCAAGCGCTTGCTGGGCGGGCGCTTGCAGCTTTTTTTATGCCCCATCAGGAGGCGTCCGAATACGCCTTCGGCCAGCCGCCGGGCCGGTCGCAGCATTCCTCCCAGCCGCGCTGGCGCGCCGTGTGGCCTATGCCGGGGTTGAAGGTGTTGGTCGGATCGAGTGCGCGGTAAAAGCCCGCCAGCGCCGGCTTGGCGACGTACAGGTGGCCGACGTTGTGCTCCGCCGGGTACTCGGCGCGGCGCGCGTCCAGCAGCGCCCACATGCGGTGCTCCATGGCCAGCGGGTCCACACCCTTCTTCACGATGTAGTCCTGGTGGAACACATGGCAGAAGAAGTGGCCGTAGTACAGCTTGTGCACGGTGTCGCGCTCCAGGTCGGCGGGCAGCTGCTCGACCCAGTCGCGGTCGTTGCGGCGCAGCGCCACGTCCAGCGCCACGATGTCCTCGACCTCGGCGCGGTGCACCGCGCGGTAGCGGATGGCCGCGCCGGCAATGGCGAAGCGGTGCAGGAAGGCTTTGCGCCCTTCCTCGGCGTCGCACTCGAACCAGCCGCCGGTGCTGCTGGCGCCAAAGTGCTGCGTCAGGAAGCTGCGCGTGGCCTCGGCCTGGTCGTTGGAGATGCGCAGCAGCAGATGGTGCTCGTAGCGCTGGCGCCACTCGCCCATGCGCGCCGGCAGGTGGCTGGGCAGCAGGCGGGTGAGGGTCTGCAGCAGGTGGTCGGTCACGCCGCGCAGGCCCAGGCGCTCGCAGAAACCGTCCACGCGGCTCTTGAGGGCAAAGGCCGCCGGCACGCGCGCCGTGCCAAAGCGGTCGATCAGCAGAAAGGTGTCCTTGCCGTACTTCTCGCCAATGTCGTAGGCCGTGCGGTGGATGTACTCGCCTGCAATCGGCAGGCGCGGCAGGGCGGTGAGCAGGTGGCGGCGCACGGCCGTGAGGTCGCCCGGCGCGTTGCTGCCGATGTAGAACACCGTGCTCGGCTCCTTGGGGAAGGTGTCCAGCCGCACGGCGAAAAGGCACAGCTTGCCGGCCGAGCCCGAGGCCTCGAACAGGCGCGAGGGGTCGGCGTTGAAGCGCGCGGGCGTGTCTGCGTCCACGGCGCGCACGTCGTCGGCGTAGCGCGGGTCGGAGGCGGCGCGCTGTGGGTCGTGGGTGATGTCGGCCTCGGTGTAGCGGCCATCCTGCAGCCGGGTGAGGATTTCTTCGGGCGTGCGGCCCAGCGCAATGCCCAGGTGGTTCACCAGCTCCAGCTGGCCGTCAGCGCGCACGCGCGCGTACAGCGCCAGCTCGGTGTAGGCCGGGCCCCGGCGCACCAGCGCGCCGCCGGAGTTGTTGCAGATGCCGCCCAGCACCGAGGCGCCAATGCAGGACGAACCAATGACCGAATGCGGCTCGCGCCCCAGCGGCGCCAGCGCCTGCTCCAGGCGGTCGAGCGTGGCGCCGGGCAGGCAGACCACTTGCGCACCGCCCTGGAGCACCTGCACGCCGGGGATGCGCAGGGTGTTGATGAGCACGATCTCACGGTCGTAGTCCGCGCCGTCGGGCGTGGAGCCGCCGGTCAGCCCGGTGTTGGCCGCCTGCAGGATGACGATGCGCCCGGCCGCCACGGCGGCCTGCAGCACCTGCCACTGCTCCAGCAGCGTGCCCGGGCGCACCACGGCCAGCACCGGGCCCTCGCCCGTGCGCTGGCCCCGGCGAAAGCGCCGCGTGGCCTGGTCGCTGGTCAGCACGTGGGCCGCGCCGACGATGCCGCGCAGCTGCGCCAGCAGGGCGGTGGCGCTCATGCCTCGCGCACCAGCAGCTCGGCCGTGATGTCGGCCACGCGGGCCGCGCTGGTGAGCGTCATGGCGACGCGCATTTCCTTTTCCAGCAGCTCCAGCAGCTGCTTGACGCCGGCCTCGCCCGCCGTGGCCAGGGCGTAGATGTAGGCGCGGCCGATCATGGCGCAGTCGGCGCCCAGGGCGATGGCGCGCACCACGTCCAGGCCGTTGCGTATGCCCGAGTCGGCCAGGATCTTGATCTGGCCCTTCACGGCGTCGGCAATGGCCGGCAGCGCGCGCGCCGAGGACAGCACGCCGTCGAGCTGGCGCCCGCCGTGGTTGGAGACGATGATGCCGTCGGCGCCGAAGCGCACGGCGTCCTTCGCGTCTTCAGGGTCGAGGATGCCCTTGATGACCATCGGCCCCTTCCAGAAGGCGCGGATCCACTCCAGGTCCTTCCACGAGATCGACGGGTCGAAGTTGGCGCCCAGGTAGCCCATGTAGTCCGCCAGCCCCGTGGGGCTGCCCCGGTAGGCCGAGATGTTGCCCAGGTCATGCGGGCGCCCGAGCAGGCCCACGTCCCAGGCCCAGCGCGGGTGCGTCACCGCCTGCCAGTAGCGGCGCAGGGCCGCGTTCGGGCCGCTCATGCCCGAGTGCGCATCGCGGTAGCGCGCGCCGGGCACGGGCATGTCCACGGTGAACACCAGCGTCGAGCAGCCGGCGGCCTGCGCGCGCTCGAGTGCGTTCTGCATGAAGCCCCGGTCCTTGAGCACGTAGAGCTGGAACCACATGGGGCGCTGCAGCTGGGGCGCCACTTCTTCGATCGGGCAGACCGAGACGCTGGACATGGTGAACGGCACGCCGTGCGCATCGGCCGCGCGCGCTGCCTGCACCTCGCCCCGGCGGCGGTACATGCCGGTCAGGCCGACGGGCGCCAGGGCCACGGGAATCGAGAGCTTTTCGCCGAACAGCTCGATGCCGGTGTCGAGCTGGCTCATGTCCTTGAGCACGCGCTGGCGCAGCGCCACGGCGGCGAGGTCCTCGACGTTGCGGCGCAGCGTCTGCTCGGCGTAGGCGCCGCCGTCGATGTAGTGGAACAAAAAGGGCGGCAGGAATTTTTGCGCCGCTGTGCGGTAGTCGGCGCTGGAGGCAATGATCATGGGAGGCTTTCCAAGGGGGGGACGGCGGCAGGCCGCAGCGGCGCCGCCAGGTCCAGGGGCAGGCGCATGGAGCGTTCGCGCCGCGCGCGGTCTTCGTCCAGGCGCTGGATGGTGGTGCGCACGTGCTCCAGGTGCTCGCCGATGCAGGCGCGCGCGCGCGGCGCGTCGCCGTCCAGGATGGCCTGCATCAGCGCCTGGTGCTGCACCGTGAGCGCCTGCAGCGTGATGGGCGCGCTCAGGCGGAACATGTCGTGGCGGTTGCGCTCGACGGTGGACAGCACCACGGTGAACAGGCTGTGCATCACCTGCACCAGCACCAGGTTGTGCGAGGCTTCGGCAATCGCCAGGTGAAACTGCGCGTCGGCGCGCGCGGCCAGCTCGGCGTGGCCGCTGTGCTGGTGCTGCAGCATGACCTCGAAGCAGCGCTGGATGTGCGCCTTGTCCTGCGCCGTGGCGCGCTGCGCCGCCAGCCAGGCGGCGCTGCTCTCGAGTGCGTGGCGCGTCTCCAGCACGTCGTAGCGGTAATGCGGGTCGGCGTCCATCAGGCCGGCCAGCGGCTGCATGGCCTGCTGCAGCCAGTCGGCCGTCGGGCGCTGCTGCAGGTAGGTGCCGTCGCCGCGCCGGGCCGAGAGCACACCCTGGCTGGTCAGCTTCTGGATGGCCTCGCGCACCGAGGTGCGCGACACCCCCAGCTCCTCGGCCAACTGGCGCTCGGCGGGCAGCTTCTGCCCGGGCTGCAGTCCGCGTTCTTGCACCAGGGCAAGGAGTTTTTCGACGACGTGATCGGCCAGGCGCATGGTCAGGTTCCAGGGTTTCAGTGACCCGGAATCATCCACGTAAACACGTAGGCCTGCAGCGTCGTCAGCAGGCCAATGAGGGCCGCGAACATCAGGCTGTGCCGGACGGTGAAGCGAAACAGATCCGACTCCTTGCCCGCCAGGCCCACGGCCGCGCAGGCAATGGCGATGGATTGGGGCGAAATCATCTTGCCCGTCACGCCGCCGGTGGTGTTGGCCGCCACGGTCAGCACCTGCGGCAGGCCCAGCTGCTGCGCGGTGGTGGCCTGCAGCGCGGCGAACAGCGCGTTGGCCGAGGTGTCCGAGCCCGTCAGGAACACGCCGATCCAGCCCAGGAAGGGCGAGAAGAACGTGAACGCCTGGCCGGTGTGCGCCAGCGCCAGGGCCAGCGTGGCCGACAGGCCCGAGTAGTTGGCGACGAAGGCGAACGCCAGCACCATGCCGATGGAGTAGATCGGAATGAGCAGTTCCTTGAACGTCTCGCCCAGCGTGGCTGCCGCCTTGGCGGGCGACAGGCGCGTGCAGGCGATGGTGATGAGGGCCGCGATCAGGATCGCCGTGCCCGTGGCCAGCAGCCAGTTGAAGCTGTAGACGGCGCCATAGGCGCTGGCCTTGGCCACCACGGGGGGCATTTTCTCGACCAGGTTGTGCAGCGCCGGCACCTCGATGTTGATGACGCTGGCTGCCAGCGGGCCACCGGCGGCGAACAATGCCTTGAAGGGCTTGAGGCTCCAGAGCGTGACCATGGCGGTGAGGATGAT
>JAJTBK010000226.1 GCA_021286965.1 Comamonadaceae bacterium
GCAGCGATAGACCGTGCTGGAATTGGATGGCGTTCATGGACATGGCGCGCTCCTTGGCCGATGGGCCAGTGTCTCTGCTCTGGTTCGAGACTCGGCCATGCACGAGCGTTCCCGGTGCTCTGAGATATGTCGCTAATCAGGTAAATTCAGCCCCTAACGCTTGCGTGGCAAGCGCGAATAGCTACAATTTTTATAGCAATCAGGATTTTGGGGTGGCGGCCACCGGCAGCTCGATCTCGGCCACCGGGCGCTGTTTGCCGATTGGCGGGCCGGACTGGCCCAGGCGCGTGGCGGCGATGTCTTCCTCGCTCGGGTACAGGCCGGTGAGCCAGTAGTCAAACACGCGCCGGGCAATGGGCGCGGCGCTGGCGGCGCCAAAGCCGGCGTTCTCGACGATCAGTGCGACCACGATCTGCGGGTCGTCCACCGGCGCAAAGGCGGCAAACAGCGAGTGGTCGCGCTTGTGCTCTTCGAGCGCGCGGGCGTTGTACTTCACGTTCTGCCCCAGGCTCACGGCCTGCGCCGTGCCCGTCTTGCCGCCCGAGGTGTAGGGCGCGCCGGCGAACACGCGCCGGCCGGTGCCGGCCTCGTTCACGGCCACCAGCCCTTTACGGATGACGTCGATGTTCTTGCCCGCGTAGCCCAGGGGCACGCCCGGCGGCTGCGCCAGCGGCGTGACGGCGCCGCTGACGATGTCGCGCACCGCCTTCGCCAGGTGCGGGCGGTAGCGCGTGCCGCCGTTGACCAGCGTCGCCTCGGCCAGCGCCAGCTGCAGCATGGTGAAGTTGTTGTAGCCCTGGCCGATGCCCAGCGACACCGTCTCGCCCGGGTACCAGCGCCGCAGCTCGGGGCGCTTGTAGGTCTTGCGCTTCCACTCGGTGCTCGGGAGCACGCCGCGCACCTCGCCCCCGAGGTCGATGCCGGTGATCTGGCCAAACCCCAGCGGCGCCATGAAGTCGTGGATCGCGTCCACCCCCATCTCCACGCCCAGCGAGTAGAAGTAGGTGTTGCTGGAGAACTGGATGGCGCGCACCATGTCCACCCCGCCCAGGCCGCCCTCGTGGCTCTTGAACATGCGCCCGCCGAAGTTGTAGTAGCCCGGGTCGTTGATGACGGTGGCGGCGGCGCGCTTGCCCAGCTGCAGCGCCGCCAGCGCCATGAAGGGCTTGTAGGTCGAACCCGGCGGGTAGGTGCCGCGCAGCGCGCGGTTCAAAAGCGGCTTGTTGATCGACTCGTTGAGCGCCTGCCAGTTTTCCTGGTCGATGCCATCGACGAACAGGTTGGGGTCGAAGGTCGGCTTGGACACCAGGGCCAGGATTTCGCCGTTGCGCGGGTCGATCGCCACCAGCGCGCCCCGGCGCTCGCCGTACAAATCCTCCACCATCTTCTGCAGCTTGATGTCGAGCGACAGCATGACGCTGTCGCCCGGCGTCGCCGCGCGGCTGCTGAGCTTGCGCACGGCGCGCCCGCCGGCCGAGGTTTCGAGCAGCTCGACGCCGGTCGTGCCGTGCAGCTGCTCCTCGTACGACTGCTCCACGCCGAGCTTGCCGATGTACTCCGTGCCCCGGTAGTTGGCAGCGTCGTCAGCGTCTTCGATGCGCTCTTTTGCCTTCTGGTTGATACGCCCGATGTAGCCG
>JAJTBK010000066.1 GCA_021286965.1 Comamonadaceae bacterium
CCTGCGCACCAACTTCACGGCCCACCGGGTTTTCCAAGGGGATGTGTGGGACTTCGATCTCGCCAGCCTCGGAACGGTAGATATCGTCGCCGGAGGCCCCCCGTGCCAGCCCTTTTCCCTCGGCGGCAAGCACCAGGCCGAGGCCGATGAGCGGGACATGTTCCCAGCCGCGATGCGCGCGATAGAACAGCTCGCACCCCGGGCTTTCATCTTTGAAAACGTCAAAGGTCTGCTGCGACCGAGTTTTGCAACCTACTTCCAATACATCCTGCTGCGCCTGGCCTATCCGGAACACCGGGTAAGCGTGCACCAACCATGGCAGGAGCACTTGGCGCAACTCCAGCGGCTACGCCCCCAGCACGGCACCGGACTGCATTACAAGGTGCATCACCAACTGCTCAATGCCGCAGATTACGGAGTGCCCCAACTGCGCGAACGTGTTTTCATTGTTGGTATCCGTGCCGATATCGGGCAAGACTGGGCTTTTCCCCTTCCCACCCACAGTGAAGATCGCCTGCTATGGGAGCAACATATCAGCGGTGATTATTGGCAGCGCCACAATGTTCCGCCACAGGCACGCCCGGAAACTCCCGCTTCGGTTTTAGAAAAAACGCAGCGCTTGCAAGCGCGTTACGGGCTCTTTGAACCAGCGCACCGTCCTTGGAAAACCATTCGGGATGCACTGCACGATCTGCCCGATCCGCGCCACCCCCATCCGTGGGCCGACCACACCTTGCGCGAAGGCGCACGCAGCTATCCCGGACACACCGGCAGTGACTACGACTGGCCCGCCAAAACCATCAAGGCCGGTGGACATGGCGTTCCCGGCGGCGAGAACATGATCCGCTACAGCGATGGCAGCCTGCGTTATTTCACGGTGCGCGAAGCCAAGCGTATCCAGGCTTTTCCTGATGATTTCGTTATCCAAGGCGCCTGGGGTGAAGCCATGCGCCAAATTGGTAACGCCGTGCCCGTCACCCTTGGGCATATCCTGGGCCAGCAATTACGACAACTGCTCTCCTCCCATGCAGCCACATCGTCCCGTCCAGAACCACTGACAGCGTAAAGCGCAAGACGATATGAAACTCTCCCGCCGCGCCCAGCGCATCGAGCCCTTTTACGTCATGGAAGTCGCCAAGGCCGCGCAGGCCCGGGCGGCCGAAGTCGCCAGCGGCGGCGCGCCGATGATTTTTCTCAACATCGGCGAGCCCGACTTCACCGCCCCGCCGCTGGTGCAAGAGGCGGCAGCGCGCGCCATTAGCACCGGGCAGTCGCAGTACACGCCGGCGCTTGGGCTCGACGCGCTGCGCGAGGCCATCAGCGGCTGGTATGCGCAGCGCTTTGGGCTGCACATACCGGCGCGGCGCATCGTCGTCACTGCTGGCGCTTCGGCGGCGCTGCAGCTCGCCTGCCTGGCGCTGATCGACGCCGACGACGAAATCCTCATGCCCGACCCGAGCTACCCCTGCAACCGCCACTTCGTCACGGCGGCCGAGGGCCGGGCGGTGCTGCTGCCGACCGATGCGAGCGCGCGCTTTCAGCTCAGCGCCGCCCAGGTGCAGGCCGCCTGGGGTGCGCACACGCGTGGCGTGCTGCTGGCCTCGCCGTCCAACCCCACCGGCACCTCGATCGCGCCCGCCGAGCTGCGCGCCATCCACGAGGTGGTGCGCGCACGCGCCGGTGTGACGCTGATCGACGAGATTTATCTGGGCCTGTCCTACGACAGTGCCTTCGGCCAGAGCGCGCTGGCGCTGGGCGAAGACGTCATCAGCATCAACAGCTTCAGCAAGTACTTCAGCATGACCGGCTGGCGCCTGGGCTGGCTGGTGCTGCCCGAGGCGCTGGTGCCCGCCGTCGAGCGCCTGGCGCAAAACCTGTTCATCTGCCCCAGCACCATTGCCCAGCACGCCGCGCTGGCCTGTTTCGCCCCTGAGAGCCTGGCCGAATACGAGCGCCGGCGTGCCGAGTTCAAGGCGCGGCGCGACTACTTCATCCCGGCGCTCAACCAGCTCGGGCTGCAGGTGCCAGTGCTGCCCGACGGCGCTTTCTACGCCTGGGCCGACTGCAGCACAGCCGCGCAGCAGCTGGGCGTGGCCGGCAGCTGGGAGCTGGCTTTTGCCCTCATGGAACGCGCGCACCTGGCGGTCACGCCCGGGCGCGATTTTGGCCAGCACGCGCCCGAGCGCTTCGTGCGCTTTTCCACCGCCAATTCCATGGCGCAGCTGCAAGAGAGCGTGGCGCGGCTGACGCGCCTGCTGGGGTAAAACCAAGGGTTAGCCAATTAATAGGAGAAAGAGTGTTTCGCATCCTTCTCGTTGCCCTACTCGCCTTTGGTGCTTGGAAGGGCTATGAAAAATATCGATTTCAGCATACAACCCCACAATTTCAAGGGATATCCCAAGAAATTGATATTTCAAATAGCTCTTCTAGACGCAACCGAAGCATCGATATAGCGCAAAAATTCCAATGCGATGGCCGAACCCATTGCTCTCAAATGACTTCTTGTGAAGAAGCCACCTTTTTTCTTCGAAATTGCCCTGGCACAAAAATGGATGGAAACAATGATGGTGTCCCATGCGAACAGCAGTGGTGCAAATGAAAATAGCAAATCAATCCATCTGGGCTAACAGTTCGTCGCAGCCCACCGCCTACGGCGTCGGCTGAACTCAGGCCGATAGAACAAAACCATGGCTTTTACTTTTCCCGTGCGCGTGTATTGGGAGGACACCGATGCCGGCGGCATCGTCTTCTACGCCAATTACCTCAAGTTTTTCGAGCGCGCGCGCACCGAATGGCTGCGCAGCCTGGGCTTTTCGCAGCAGGCGCTGCGCACCGAGCACGGCGGCATGTTTGTCGTCAGCCAGGCGCAGTTGCAGTACCTGCGCCCGGCACGCCTGGACGATGAACTTTGGATCACCGCCCAGGTCAGCGAAAAAGGCCGCGCCGCGTTGACCATAGAGCAGCAGGCGCTACTGAAACCGCAGCAGGCCGGGGCCGCCCCGACGCTGCTGTGCCAGGGGCAGGTGCGCGTCGGCTGGGTCGATGGCGCCCACCTGCGCCCGGCGCGCATCCCGAATTTTGTGTTGGAAACCTTTGCATGAACTCCCAAGACATGTCCATCGTCAACCTCATGCTGCACGCCAGCTGGGTGGTGCAGCTGGTGATGCTGCTGCTCATCGGCGTCTCGATCGCGAGCTGGGCGGCCATTTTTCGCAAGCTCTTTGCCTTGAAGCGCGTACGGACACTGAACGAGGAATTCGAGCGTGAATTCTGGTCCGGCACCAGTCTGAACGAGCTCTTTGCCGCCGCCGCGCAAAACGCCAAGCACTGCGGCCCGATGGAGCGTATTTTTGCCAGCGGTATGCGCGAATACCAAAAACTGCGCGAGCGCCGCATCACCGACCCTGGCACCTTGCTGGACGGCGCGCGCCGCGCCATGCGCGCGAGCTTCCAGCGCGAGATGGACGTGGTCGAATCGAGCCTGTCCTTCCTCGGCTCAGTCGCCTCGGTCAGCCCTTACGTGGGCCTGTTTGGCACCGTCTGGGGCATCATGCACGCCTTCACCGGCTTTGCCGGCATGGAGCAGATCACCCTGGCCACCGTCGCCCCGGGCATTGCCGAGGCCCTGGTCGCCACCGCCATCGGCCTGTTCGCCGCCATTCCGGCCGTGATTGCCTACAACCGCTTTGCGCGCGAGATCGATCGCGTGGCCATGCACCAGGAGACTTTCATCGAGGAGTTCTCCAACATCCTGCAGCGCAACCTGGGCGCGCATTCGCCCTCGGGCCACTGACACCGGAAGACCCCCTATGCCCGCCATGGCCTCGCGCAGCGGCAGCCGCCGCCGCGCCATGAACGAAATCAACATGGTGCCCTTCATCGACGTGATGCTGGTGCTGCTCATCATCTTCATGGTGACGGCGCCCATGCTCACGCCCGGCAGCATCGACGTGCCCAGCGTCGGCAAGAGCAAGAACCAGCCCAAGGCCTTTGCCAGCGTCATCGTCGCCAAAGACGGCGGCGTGCGCTTCAAGACCAAGGAGGCCGAGCGCAGCCTGAGCACGCGCGAGCTGGGCGAGGCCGCCAAGAGCTGGCAGCAGGCGCAGCCCGATGGCTCGGCCATCATCATCGCCGCCGACAAAAACGTGCAGTACGAAACCGTGATGAAAGCCATGGACGCGCTGCAGCGCGCCGGTGTGCAGCGCGTGGGCCTGTCGGTCAAACAAGGGAACCCTTGAGAGCGCCGCCGGCTCCATGACCACCATGACCCCGAGTTTGCGCGACCGCGATCAGTTTGCCCCGCCACCACCGCCTGGGCGGATGCGCGCCGTGGTGCTGGCCGTTTTGGCCCACGCCATCCTCATCGGCGCCCTGACCTGGGGCGTGCGCTGGAAGGCCAGCGCCGAGCAGCCTGCCGTCGAGGCCGAGTTGTGGTCGGCCCTGCCGCAGCAGGCCGCGCCGCGCGAAGTGCTGCCGCCCCCACCCCCACCGCCGCCCGAACCCACCCCGGCACCAGCCCCACCGCCGCCGGCCCCGCCCACTCCCGCCCCCAAGGTGCAGGAGCCGCCCGACACGCACGAGGCCGAGATCGCCCTGGCGCAAAAGAAAAAACGCCTGGAAGAAGAGAAAAAACGCCACCAGCAAGAGATCGAGCAAGAAAAGAAAGACAAGGAACGGCGCGAGCACCTGGAGCAGGAGAAAAAAGAGCGCCTGCAAAAAGAAAAGGCCGAGAAAGAAAAAGCCGAGAAAAACAAGGCAGAAAAAGACAAGGCTGCCAAGGAAAAGGCCGAAAAAGAGAAAGCCGACAAGGCCAAGGCTGAGAAAGAAAAAGCCGAGAAGGAAAAGGAAGAAAAAGCCGAACACGAAAAGCAGTTGGCCGAGAAGAAAAAACTCGCCGACGACAAGCGCCGCGCCGACGCTGCGGAGGCCAAGCGCGCGGAGGAATTCCGCAAGGAGCAAATGGCGCGCATGGCCGGTCTTGCCGGCGCCAGCGGCGGCGCCAACGCCACGGGCAGCGCCAAACAAAGCTCCGGCCCCTCGGGCAGCTACGGCGGCAAGGTGGCGGCCAAGGTCAAGCCCAACATCATCTACCCCGACGCCGTGGTGGGCAACCCGCGCGCCGAGGTCGAGGTACGGGCGGCGCCCGACGGCACCATCGTCGGACGCAAGCTCATCCAATCGAGTGGCAACAAAGCCTGGGACGATGCCGTGTTGCGCGCGCTGGACAAAACCGAAACCCTGCCGCGCGACGTGGACGGGCGCGTGCCTGCCACGATCGTCATCGGTTTCCGACCGCAGGATTGACCCCGCGCCGCCCAAGGCAGGGGCGGCGAGGGGACAATCGCCCCCCATCATGACCCTCAAAGCCCCCGAACTGCTGCTGCCCGCAGGCAGCCTCGACAAAATGCGCGCCGCCTACGACTTTGGCGCCGACGCCGTCTATGCCGGCCAGCCGCGCTACAGCTTGCGCGCGCGCAACAACGAATTCCGCCTGGAGCAAATCGCCCAGGGCATCGAAGAAGCGCACGCACGCGGTAAAAAATTCTTCGTCACCAGCAACCTGATTGCGCACAACGCCAAGGTGCGCACCTACCTGCGCGACATCGAGCCCGT
>JAJTBK010000227.1 GCA_021286965.1 Comamonadaceae bacterium
AAATCGCGCAGCACGCTGCGGGTGTTGTCCAGCGCGCCGTCGCCCAAAGCCCCGACCAACGCCAGCAGCACCAGCGCGAACCCGGTGGCGAAGTACAACCGCGCACGCATCGAAATCCGACCCCATATTTCCATCACAGCACCTTCCTTGGCCACCGCCTCGTGAGCGGTATGGGCGCCGACTGTAGACCCGCCACCGCCTGCCGGTACAGAGGAAAAGCCCGCACGCGCCACCTGGTGTACAAGCACACCATGGACTTCACTCCCGACCCCCGCTACGCCCACCAGAGCACGCCGCAGTGCTTCATCTACCTGCGCCTGCCCCTGGGCAAGCACGATTACGACCCGCTGCACCAGCGCGAGAACGCCATCGACCAGGCACTGCGCACCCAGGGCCTGGGCGAGGTGCTGGGCTGGGGCGAGTCGCTGGGCGAGGCCAACGCCGGCGGGCGCCGCCACGCCTGCCTGCGCATCGACATCAGCGCCCGCACGCCGGTGCCGACGCCGGTGCTGGCGCTGCTGCACCAGCTGCTGCCGACGCTGCAGGCCCCGCTGGGCACGGAGATCCACTACCAGCACGCAGGCCAGCACCTGCTCGACACCCTGGGCACCAGCGGTTGGCACTGCGCGCAAAGCCCGCAGGCGCATGGGCGCAGCGGGCCGGCGACGATTTGAGGTTTTAAAACATATTGTCACAATTGCCCGGCACAGTCGGCAGCCGTTCCTTCTGAACAGCTGTGGTTCTGTCGCATATGGCTTTTGTACCTTCCTCCTCGACCTCCCGGATGGGCCCCCTGGGCCGGCGCCTGCTGGGGCTTTTCTTCCTGTTGCTGGCACTCGGCCTGGCCGGTTCGGGCATGGGGCTGTGGGCCCTGGCACGCATCGGCCAGGCGACCGATGGCATCGTCGTGCACAGCCTGGCCATCGAGCGCCTGCTGACCGACGCCCAGCGCCTGCAGGCCCTCAACGCCGAGCGCTACAAGGCCGTGGCCCTCAGCTCCGAGCCTGAAGTGGGCGACGCCCTGGGCGCCGACATTGCCGCCACCGAGCAGCAATACGCGGCCCTGCTGGCGCCACTGGCGCAGCAGCTGCAAGGCCGTGCCGAGCAAGCCCTGCTGGCACAGGTGCACGCCAGCGCCCAGACTTTTGACACCGCGCGCCAGGCGCTCTTGCAGGCGCGCAGCTTTGGCCTGACGGCGCGCATCCACGCCGTCTACACGCAAGAATTCCTGCCCGCCGCACAGGCCCAGCAGGCGGCCCTGGCGGCGCTGGGCACGGCGCAGCGCCAGGCGATCGACGCCGACGCGCAGCAGGTAGCGCAGTGGAGCACGCGGGCGCGTCAGGCGCTGCTGCTGTTCGGCGCCCTGGCGCTGGTGCTGGGCCTGGTGCTGGTGCTGTGGCTGGTGCGCAGCATCACACGCCCGATCGCCCTGGCGCGCGCCACCGCCGACCGCGTCGCCGCCCTGGACCTGCGCCGCGACATTGCCGGCCACGGGCGCGACGAGACCGGCCACATGCTCGCCGCCCTGGCCACCATGCAGGATGCGCTGCGCCGCCTGGCGCAGCAGGTGCGCGCCAACGTGCAGGGCCTGCGCCAGGCTTCAGGCGACATGGCCAACGGCAACGCCGACCTGTCCACACGCACCGAGCGCGCCGCCGCCAGCCTGCAGCAGACGGCGGCAGCCCTGGAGCAGGTGCAGCAGGCGGTGCAGCAATCGGCGCACACCGCCGAGCGCACGGAAAGTCAGGCGGCGCAGGCGGCGGTGCAGGCGCAGCAGGGCCAGCAGGTGGTGGCGCAGGTGGGGCAGAGCATGGCGGCGCTGGAGGGCAGCGCGGCGCGCATCGGCGCCATTACGGGCGTGATCGACGCCCTGGCCTTTCAGACCAATTTGCTCGCGCTCAACGCCGCCATCGAGGCCGCGCACGCCGGCGAGTTCGGGCGCGGCTTTGGCGTCGTCGCCGGCGAGGTGCGCCAGCTGGCACAGCGCTCGGCCGAGGCGGCGCACGAGATCAAGGCGCTGATCGGCCAGGCGCAGCAGCAGATCGCGCACAGCGGCGCCCTGACGCAGGCAGCCGACGCCCGCATGGCGCAGGTGGCCGACGCCATCGCGCACACGGCGCACGCCATGCACGACATCCGCGCCCGCAGCCAGGCACAGCGCAGCGACATCGCCGCCATCGGCCAGGCGCTGGGCCAGCTCGACCAGATGACGCAGCAAAACGCCGCCCTGGTCGAACAATCCGTGGGCGCCACGGCGCAGCTGCGCGGCCAGGCGGACGAGCTCAGCGCCCTGGTCAGCCGCTTCATCCTGCCCGAGGCAGCACCCCTGGCGCTATCTATTTGAGAGCTGTTAGCGCTCAAAAACAAAGGGGTTGAAAGGCAAAACCCTCTCAACCCCTTGTCCAGCAAGCGTCAGGCGCTCACATTTTTATGCTTTGTCGGCGTGGATGGGGATGTAGAACTCGCCGCCCGCGCGGTTGAATTCCTGCGCCTTCTGCGCCATGCCCTCGGCCAGCGCTGCGCCTTCGGCCACACCCTTGGCGGCGGCAAAGTCGCGCACCTCCTGCGTGATCTTCATGGAGCAGAACTTGGGGCCGCACATGCTGCAAAAGTGCGCCACCTTGGCCGCGTCCTTCGGCAGCGTCTCGTCGTGGTATTCCTGCGCGGTTTCGGGGTCCAGGCCCAGGTTGAACTGGTCTTGCCAGCGGAAGTCGAAACGCGCCTGGCTGAGCGCGTCGTCGCGTGCGCGCGCACCCGGGTGGCCCTTGGCGACGTCGGCCGCGTGCGCGGCGATCTTGTAGGCGATGATGCCCTGCTTGACGTCGTCGCGGTCGGGCAGGCCCAGG
>JAJTBK010000139.1 GCA_021286965.1 Comamonadaceae bacterium
TTCAAGGTGCTGTCGCTGGACCAGCAGGGGCGCCAGTTCCTCATCATGATCGACCTGGCGCGCGAGTACGGTGGCGACACCGCACGCCTGTCCGAAATCGAGGCCCTGGTGGCGCAAACCGCCAAGGCGCGCTTCGACATCCTCGTCACCGCCGTCTATTGGCGCATCAACGAGCACGTTGCCGTCGGCCAGCCGCCGCGCAGCGCCGGCGCCGGCAGCACCCCGGTGGCCGCGCCGCACCTGATGCCGCGCGCACAGCGCCCCGCGCGCCCGCCGGCGGCCCCGCTGGTGCCGCCGGCGCCACCACCCGAGCCGGTGCTACCGGTGCTGGGCGCCCAGGCGAGTGCGCCGGCGCCGCTCGAGCCCACGCCGCTGCTCGCGCCGCGCGGCGGCGGGCGCTTCGATCCGATCGAGGCCGACGAGGTTGCCGCCTTCAAGCGTGCGCTCTCGGCCAGCGCCGCCACCGCTCCGGCCGTGGCTCCGGCGCCCGGCGTGCCGGTGCGCTCGGGCCCGCGCCTGCCCAGCCCGGCGCCTGCTGCCGTCACTGGTTTTGAAGACACCGAGCTGCCCGACGAGCAGCGCCAGGATCCCGACCTGGGCCGTACCCAGTACGGCGAACTGCAGTAACCAGTAATGCCAGGCGCTTCAGTGCCCGGCGAAATCGACCAGCGTGAACAGCGGCAGGCCGCTGCTGCGCAGGCGCTGCGAGCCGCCGAGCTCGGGTAGATCGACGATCGCCGCGCCCTCGGTGACGCTGGCGCCGAGCTTTTCCAGCAGCTTCTTGCCCGCCATCATGGTGCCGCCGGTGGCGATCAGGTCGTCGATCAGCAGCACGCGGTCGCCGGCCTTGACGGCATCGGTGTGCAGCTCGACGGTGGCGCTGCCGTACTCCAACTCGTAGGTTTCCTGCACCGTGGTGAACGGCAGCTTGCCCTTCTTGCGGATCGGCACGAACCCCAGGCCCAGCTCATAGGCGACGACCGAGCCGAGGATGAAGCCGCGCGCATCGAGCCCGGCGACTACGTCCGGGCGCAGCTGTGGCGTCATGTAGCGGTGTACGAAGGCATCGATGAGCACGCGAAAGACCTGCGGATCCTGCAGCAGCGGCGTGATGTCGCGGAACTGCACCCCGGGCGCAGGCCAATCGGGCACGGTGCGGATGTGTTGGCGCAGGTAGTCGGAAACGCTCAAGGGCAGCATGGTGGAGATCGCAAAGGGCGGCAAAAACGCCTGCCAGTGTAATCATCCCTATGCCTGGGGCGATACCGCCTGCCCATAATGCGTGCCATGCCCGTTTCTGTTTTGCTCCTCGATGCCGACGCGCCGCACGCCCGGGTGCTGCAGCATGTGCTCGGCCAGGCGCCGCTGGGCTGGCAGACCGTGTGGGTGGACGGCCCGGCGCAGGCGCGCGCCGTGCTCGCCGGTGCGCACCCGCCCTGCGACGTCGCCCTGGCCGTGGTGCCGGCGCAGGGCTGGGAGCCCGCCGCCTGGATCGCCGCCCTGCAGGGCCTGCCGGCCATTGCCCTGCTGCCGGCCGGCCAGGAGGTGCAGGCGGCGCAGGCGCTGCGCCAGGGCTTTGGCGACTACGCCCTGTGCGATGCGGCCGGCGCCTATCTGCAGCAGCTGCCGGCGCAGATCGAGGATCTGCTGGTGCGCACCGTCGGCGAGCGCGCGCGGCGCGACATCGAGGCCGAGCTCGACCGCACCAGTGCCTTGCTGGCGCAAAAAACGCGGGCGCTCGAAAACACCCTGGCCAGCGTCTCGCAGGCCATCATGAAGGTCGATGCCCAGGGCTGCATCTGTGTCTACAACCAGCGCCTGCTGGAGCTGCTGGAGCTGCCCGAGGCACTGCTGCAGAGCCAGCCGAAGGTCGCTGACGTCATTGCCTTTCAGCGCGCGCGCGGTGACTTCGGCCCGGACATCAGCCTGGTCGAGCCCCCCGGCCGGGCCTATATCGCCGGGCAATGCGAGGCCCCCGCGCGCTACCTGCGCCGCACCCTGGCCGGGCGCCACCTGGAGGTGCGCACCCACCTGCTGGCCGAGGGCGGGCACGTACGCACCTTCACCGACGTCACCGACTACCTCGCCATGCAGGAGGCGCTGCGCGCCAGCGAGGGGCGCTGGCGCAGCCTGACGGCACTGTCCTCGGACTGGTATTGGGAGCAGGATGCGCAGTTTCGCTTCGTGCGTTTCGATGGCACGCCCGACCGCCGCCATGGCGGCGACGACACTGCCCTGCTGGGCAAATGCCGCTGGGAGCTGCCCTGCGCGGGCGTGACGCCGGCGCAATGGGCGGCGCACCGCGCCCAGCTCGAAGCGCACGAGGTGTTCCTCGATTTCGAGCTGCAGCGCACCCTGGCCGACGGTACGCTGCTATGGGCTTCGGTCAGCGGCGAGCCGGTGTTCGATCACACCGGCGCTTTCACCGGCTACCGGGGCGTGGCGCGCGACATCACCGAGCGCAAGCGCGCCCAGGCCGAGATCGCCCGCCTGGCCTTCTACGACGAACTCACCGGCTTGCCCAACCGGCGCCTGCTGCAAGACCGCCTGGAGCAGGCCCTGCTCCTGAGCGCGCGCGACGGCCAGCACGGCGCGCTGCTGTTCCTCGACCTGGACAACTTCAAGGCCGTGAACGACAGCATGGGCCATGACTGGGGCGACGCCCTGCTGCAGCAGGTGGCGCGGCGCCTGGCGGGCTGCGTGCGCGGCAGCGACACTGTGGCGCGCCTGGGGGGCGACGAGTTCATCATCGTGCTGCCCAGCCTGCATGGCGAGGCGGCGCGTGCCGCCGCCATGGCCGAGGTCGTGGCGCTGAAAATCCTCGGCGCCCTGGGCCAGCCCTATCCCATCGGCAGTGGCTTGCAGCACAGCACGCCCAGCGTCGGCATTGCCTTGTTCCAGGGCCAGGCGCAGGCCGTCAGTGCCCTGCTGCAGCAGGCCGACCTGGCGATGTACCAGGCCAAGTCCAGCGGGCGCAACACCTTTTGCTTTTTCGACGCTGCCATGCAGGCCCAGGCCAGCGCCCGCGCTGCGCTCGAGGCCGACATGCGCCTGGGCCTGGAGCGCGGGGAGTTTTTGCTGTACTACCAGCGCGTGGTCGATACCCAGGGCCAGGTGCTCGGCGCCGAGGCCCTGGTGCGCTGGCAGCACCCACAGCGCGGCCTGGTGCTGCCGGGCGAGTTCATCGCCCTGGCTGAGCAGACCGGGTTGATTTTGCCCCTGGGCCAGCAGGTGCTGCGCCTGGCGTGCGAGCAGCTGGCGCGCTGGCAGCAGCAACCTGCCTGCCGCGACTGGGTGCTGGCGGTGAACGTGAGTGCGCAGGAGTTTCGCCACCCCGGCTTCGTGCCGCAGGTGCAGACCACGCTGGCGCAGACCGGGGCCGATGCCACGCGCCTGAAGCTCGAACTGACCGAAAGCCTGCTGCTGCACGACGTCGAGGACAGCATCGCCAAGATGCAGGCCCTGCGCGCCTGCGGCCTGCGCTTTGCGCTCGACGATTTCGGCACCGGCTATTCCTCGCTCTCGTACTTGAAGCGCCTGCCGCTCGATCAGCTCAAGATCGACCAGAGCTTCGTGCGCGATCTGCTCGCCGACGCCAGCGACGCCGCCATCGCCTGCACCGTCCTTGGCCTGGGGCGCAGCCTGGGGCTGGAAGTCCTGGCCGAGGGCGTGGAAACCCCGGGCCAGCGCAAATTCCTGCTGCGCCACGGCTGCCAGCGTTTCCAGGGCTATCTCTTCGGCCGCCCCGGGCCGGCGGCCGCGCTGCTGGCCTGATCAGGCGCCGCGCAGCAGCTTGTCCTCGGCCAGGGCCAGCGCCGTCGGGTGGCCCGACAGCACCAGGGTGTCGCCAGCGGCCAGCGGCCGGGTTTCGTCCACGGTGCCAGTGTGGCCGCTGTGCTGGCGCAGGCTGACCACGCGCACGCCCATGGCGTGCAGCGCCAGCGCCGCCAGCGGCTGGCCCAGGCAGCCGGCCTCGGGTGGCAGCGTGAGGCTCGACAGGCGCGCCTGCTCGCGCCCGCTGGCGACGTCGTCGTCGGCGCCGTGGAAATAGCCGCGCAGCAGG
>JAJTBK010000231.1 GCA_021286965.1 Comamonadaceae bacterium
TTCGTCGGCGTACTTGTACCAGGAGTGGGTGACGAATTCCTGGATCTGCTCGGGGTCACGCAGATCGACCGGATGGATCTTGCTCCAGTCGCCGTTGATGATGGCACCGCCGGGCAACTGGTCGGTGCTCTTGTCGTAGCTGACCTTGGCGTGCTCGCCGTAGTCCATGACGTTGAGGCCCGCCAAACCGCCGCCGTAGAGCCAGCCCGCCTGCTTGTACAGCGTTCCGATGGCCAGCACGTCGGGCAGATAGACGTTGCGATAGAACGCGTTGCCCTCGTCGATGCGCGCCTTGACGAAGTTGAGCCGCTCCATGTTGATGGGCGCCCCCGCCGCGCCGTCGCGGTCAATGTTGATGGCGCAGGGCATGCCGCCCACCAGGTAGTTGGGGTGCGGGTTCTTGCCGCCGAAGATGGCGTGGATCTTGATCCATTCCTTCTGCAGATCCAACGCCTCCAGGTAGTGCGCCACGGCCATGAGGTTGGCCTCGGCCGGCAGGATGTAGGCCTTGGAGCCCCAGTAGCCGTTCTTGAACGGCCCAAGCTGGCCACTCTCGACAAACTTCTTGATGCGGTTCTGGATGTCGCGGAAGTAGCCCGGCGAGGACAGCGGGTGCGCGGGCGACACCAGCTGCTGCAGCTCGGAGGTCTTCTTGGGGTCGGCCTTGAGGCATGCGACCACATCGACCCAGTCCAGCGCGTGCAGGTGGTAGAAGTGCACCACATGGTCCTGCACCATCTGGGCCTTGGCCATGATTTCGCGGATCAGGTGCGCGTTCTTGGGAATCTTGATGCCCAGCGCATCCTCCACGGCGCGCACCGAGGTCAGCGCGTGGCTGCTGGTGCACACGCCGCAGATGCGCTCGACGAAGGCCCAGGCGTCGCGCGGGTCGCGCCCCTTGAGGATGACCTCCAGCCCCCGCCAGAGCGTGCCGGTGGATACCGCGTTGCGGATCACATTGTTGCTGTCGAGGTTGACCTCGCAGCGCATATGACCCTCGATGCGCGTGACAGGATCGACGACGATGCGCTTGCCGCTGTTGTCGAGTGCGAAGGGGGTCTGGTCGTTGGCGCCCATGGTGCGTGGCTCCTTGTGCTGGATCAGTGGTCGGCCTTGGCCGGCTCGTTCTTGTCGGAGGCGCGCTTGAGCATGGACACCGCCGCATGCGCCGCCACGGCCGCGCCCACGGCCCCGGCCGCAGCCACGCCCACCTTGTCGGCGTTGGACTCGACACCGAAGGCGTTGATGTTGGTGAGCCGGTCGTAGAACGAGCCTTTGTCCCAGAAGCCCTCTTCCGAGCAGCCCAGGCAGCCATGGCCCGACTGCACGGGCCAGCTCGTCCCATCATTCCAGCGCACCGTGGAGCAGGCGTTGTAGGTGGTGGGGCCCTTGCAGCCCACCTTGTAGAGGCAGTAGCCCTTGCGCGCGTTCTCGTCGTCGAACGATTCGACAAACTGGCCTGCGTCAAAGTGCGGACGGCGGTAGCACTTGTCGTGGATGCGCTGGCTGTAGAACATCTTGGGCCGCCCCTGGCGGTCGAGCTCGGTGATGCGGTCGCAGGTGAGCATGTAGGTGATCACACCCGTCATCACCTCGGCGATGGGCGGGCAGCCCGGCACCTTGATGATGGGCTTGTCCAGAATGACCTTGTGCACCGGCGTGGCGCGCGTGGGGTTGGGATGGGCCGCCTGCACGCAGCCCCAGGACGCACACGAGCCCCAGGAGATGATGGCCTTGCAGTCCTTGGCCACGCGGCGCAGCTTTTCCACAAAGGGCTTGCCGCCCTGGATGCAGTACATGCCGTCCTCGTTGAGCGGCGGGTTGCCCTCCACCGCCA
>JAJTBK010000206.1 GCA_021286965.1 Comamonadaceae bacterium
GCACCCGCATCCACCACCACGTCCAGGCCGTCGCGGAAGGGGAAGAACGCATCGCTCGCCACCACCGTGCCTTGCAAGGTCAGGCCTGCGTGGCCCGCCTTGATGCTGGCGATGCGGGCGGAGTCCAGGCGGCTCATCTGGCCCGCACCCACGCCCATGGTCATGCCGCCCTTGCAGAAGACGATGGCGTTGCTCTTGACGTACTTGGCCACCTTCCAGGCAAACATCAAATCCTGCATTTCTTCCTGCGTCGGCTGCTTGATGGTCACCACCTTCACGTCGGGCAGCTGCAGCTCATGGTTGTCGGCCGTCTGCAAGAGCAGGCCCGAGCCCACGCGCTTGGCGTCGATGGCGTTGCGGCCTTGCTTCCAGGGCGTGTCACCCCCTGCCGGCAGGGCGATTTTCATCAGGCGCACATTGGCCTTGGCCTTGAACACTTCGAGCGCCTCGGGCGTGAAGTCCGGCGCCATCAGCACCTCGACGAACTGCTGCGAAATTTTCTGCGCCGCCGCGCCATCAACCGTGCGGTTGAGGGCAATGATGCCGCCGAAGGCGCTGGTCGGGTCGGTCTGGAACGCCTTGCCGTAGGCTTCGAGCGCACTCGCGCCCACGGCCACGCCGCAGGGGTTGGCGTGCTTGACGATGACGCAGGCAGGCAGCTTGAAGCTCTTGACGCATTCCCAGGCGGCATCGGCGTCGGCAATGTTGTTGTACGACAGCTCTTTGCCCTGCAGCTGCACGCCCATGGCCAGCGAGCCGGGCGCGGGGTGCAGGTCGCGGTACCAGGCGGCGCTTTGGTGGCTGTTCTCGCCGTAGCGCAGGTCTTGCACTTTGATGAAGTGGCCGTTGCTCTGGCCGGGGAACTGGCTGCGCTCGGGCACGTAGGTTTCGGACAGCTTCTCGGCCTCGAAGTTGACCGAGGACAGGTAGTCGCTGATGGCGCCGTCGTACTGCGCAATGCGGTTGAACGCCGCCACCGACAGCGCAAAGCGCAGCTTGTCGCTGAGTTGGCCGTCGGCTTTCAATTGCGCCAGCACGGCTTCGTACTGGTCGGCGCTGGTGAGCACGCCCACATCCTTCCAGTTCTTGGCGGCGCTGCGCACCATGGCGGGGCCGCCGATGTCAATGTTTTCAATCGCGTCGGCCAGCGTGCAGCCAGGCTTGGCGACCGTGGCCTCGAACGGGTAGAGGTTCACGACCAGCAGGTCGATGGTGGCTATGCCGTGCTCCTTGAGCGCCGCCATGTGCGCCGGCAGGTCGCGGCGCGCCAGCAGGCCGCCGTGCACCTTGGGGTGCAGGGTCTTGACGCGGCCATCGAGCATTTCGGGGAACTGCGTCACCTCGGCCACCTCGGTCACGGGCAGGCCGCTGTCGGCCAGCAGCTTGGCGGTGCCGCCGGTGGAGAGCAGGCGCACGCCCAGCTGGTGCAGGGCGCTGGCAAATTCGACGATGCCGGTTTTGTCGGATACAGAGAGCAGTGCGGTCAGGGCCATGGGTGTTTCCTGGTTTTAGATTAAATCGAGCTCCAACGCTTATCTAGTAAGCGTGAGCAGCTATAAAAATCAGAGCATTTCGTGCTGCTGCAGCTTCTTGCGCAGCGTGTTGCGGTTGAGCCCCAGCCATTCGGCGGCGCGCGACTGGTTGTTCTGTGCCTGTTGCATCACCACTTCGAGCAGCGGTTTTTCCACCAGATGCACCAGCATGTCGTACATGCCATCGGGCTGCTCGCCGTCGAGGTCGGCAAAGTAGCGCTGCAGGCTTTGGCGCACGCAGTCTTCAACGTTGATGGGTTGGGCGCTCATGCGCAAATTCCTTCTTCGGCTGCGATCGGGGCGGCGTCGGCCAGGTACGGCAGGCGGTCCATGCGCGTTGCCAGGTCGGCAAAGTAGTCGTGCACGGCCTGCCACTGGGCGGCGCTGTCGTCGATGCGGTTGATGTGTTGGCGCAAATCCTCGCCCCCGGGCAGCTGGCGCACGTACCAGGCGATGTGCTTGCGCGCGCTGCGCACGCCGGCGGCTTCGCCGTAGAGCTGGTAATGGTCTTGCAAGTGCGCCAGCAGCAGGCGCTGCACCTCGGCCACCAGCGGCGGTGCCAAGTGCTCGCCCGTCTCCAGGTAATGCGCGATTTCACGAAAAATCCAGGGCCGGCCCTGGGCCGCGCGGCCCACCATGACCGCATCGGCACCGGTGGCGGCGAGCACGGCGCGCGCTTTTTCAGGGCTGGTGATGTCGCCATTGGCCACCACCGGCACGCGCACGGCGGCCTTGACGGCGGCGATGGTGTCGTACTCGGCCGCCCCCCGGTAGCCTTGCTCGCGCGTGCGGCCGTGGACGGTGAGCATCTGCACGCCCACGTCCTCGAAACGGCGCGCCAGGGCCACGGCGTTCTTGTGCGCTGCGCACCAGCCGGTGCGCATCTTGAGCGTGACGGGCACGGCCAGCGGCGCGCAGGCGGCGACCACGGCGGCGGCAATCTCCACCGCCAGGGCCTCGTTTTGCATCAGGGCGGAGCCGGCCCACTTGTTGCACACCTTCTTGGCCGGGCAGCCCATGTTGATGTCGATGATCTGCGCGCCACGCTCGGCGTTGTACACCGCCGCCTCGGCCATCATGGCAGCGTCGGTGCCGGCAATTTGCACCGCAATCGGGCCACTCTCGCCGTCATGATTGGCGCGGCGACTGGTCTTGAGGCTGGCCCACAAATCCTTGCGCGACGTCACCATCTCGCTGACCGCATAGCCGGCGCCCAATTGCTTGCACAGCTGGCGAAACGGCCTGTCCGTCACCCCCGCCATGGGCGCAACAAATAGACGATTCGCCAACGGGTATTGGCCAATGAACAGGGCAGACATGCGAGCGAGGGGGGCGGGCGGGAAAGGCGGGGAGGGGCGATTGTACCTGCCCAAATTTTCAGCAACCGAAATCCCGCCTACACTGCGCGCGCCATGGAAGCCTGGATGCAATCGCTGCTCGCTCTGCTGGCCCTGCCGCAATGGGGGCTGGGCACGCTGTTCGTCGTCGCCCTGGTCTCGGCCACGCTGCTGCCGCTGGGCTCGGAGCCGGCGCTGTTTGGGCTGCTGCAGCTCAACCCCGGCCTGTTCTGGCCCGCCATCCTGGTCGCCACCGCCGGCAACACACTCGGCGGCGCCATCACCTGGTGGATGGGCCTGGGCACGCACCAGGTGGTCGATCGCGCCGCCGGCCACCCGACCGAGCTGCGCGCCCTCACCTGGCTGCGCCGCTTCGGCGCCCGCGCCTGCCTGCTCAGCTGGCTGCCCATCGTCGGCGACCCGCTGTGCGCCGTCGCCGGCTGGCTGCGCCTGCCGTTCTGGCCCTGCGTGGCCTATATGGCGCTGGGCAAATTCCTGCGCTACCTGCTCATGACCACCGCCCTGATCTACCTCTGGCCGCTGCTCCAAAATTAAAGTCGGCGCTGCCACAACCCTTCAAGGCTGTAGAGCACCAGCGCGCCCCAGATACAGGCAAAGCCCAACAGGCGCGCCGGCTGCACCGCCTCGCCAAACAGCCACACGCCCAGCGCAAACTGCAGCGAGGGCGAGATGTATTGCAGCAGCCCCATGGTGGCGAGCGGAATGCGCCGCGCCCCCGCCGCAAACAACAACAAAGGAATGGCTGTGATCGGCCCAGCCAGCAGCATCCAGGCCCGCAGCCCGGCATCGGCCTGCACCCAGGCCGCCTGGCCCTGCCAGCCTGTCCAGGCCAGATACGCCAGCGCCAGCGGCGCGAGCACGGCCGTCTCCAGCGACAGCCCTTCGAGTGCGCCCAGCGTCGCCGTCTTGCGCAGCAGGCCATAAAAACCAAACGTAACGGCCAGCACCAGGGCAATCCACGGCGGGCGTCCGGCCTGCCAGGTCAGCCACAGCACCCCGGCTGCCGCCAGCGCCACCGCCAGCCACTGCCCCGGGCGCGGACGCTCACGCAAAAAGACAAACCCCAGCCCCACGCTCACCAGCGGCAGCATGAAGTAACCCAGGCTGGAATCGAGCACATGGCCGTTGTTGATGGCCCAGATGTAAGTCAACCAATTGACCCCCAGCAGCAGGGCCGAGGCCACGAACACCGCCAACACACGCGGCTGCCGCCGCAGCGCCGCCACCCAGGACAGCTGGCGCCGCACCAGCAGCACCCCGAGCAAAAACACCAGGCACCACAGCGTGCGGTGCGCAATCACCTCCAGCGCCGACACCGCCGCCAGCTGGCGAAAAAACAGCGGGAACAAGCCCCACGAAACATAAGCCAGAGTGGCGTAGGCGATACCGGATTGCATGGTTTAAATAAACAGGCCGCCTGCTGGCGGCCTGGGGTGAGGAAAGGAGGTCAGACGTTGAACAAAAAGTTCAACACATCCCCATCCTTGACCACATATTCCTTGCCTTCAGCGCGCATCTTGCCCGCGTCCTTGGCGCCTTGCTCGCCCTTGTATTGAATGAAGTCGTCAAAGGCGATGGTTTGCGCGCGGATGAAGCCGCGTTCGAAATCGCCGTGGATCACGCCGGCGGCCTGCGGCGCGGTGTCGCCTTTGTGGATGGTCCAGGCTCGCACTTCCTTCACGCCAGCGGTGAAGTAGGTCTGCAGCCCCAGCAGGCCGAAGCCGGCGCGGATCAGGCGATTCAGGCCGGGTTCGTCCTGACCCAGTTCCTGCAGGAACTCCAGGCGATCGGCATCGTCCATCTCCGCCAATTCAGCTTCGATCTTGGCGCAGATGGCCACCACCGGGGCGTTTTGCGCAGCGGCGTACTCGCGCAGCTTGTCGAGCAGCGGGTTGTTTGCAAAACCGTCCTCGGCGACGTTGCCGACGAACATTGCCGGCTTGGCGGTGATGAGGCAAAACTGCTTGAGCAGCGGCGCGTCTTCCTTGCTCACTTCAATGCTGCGTGCGGGCTTGCCTTCGTTGAGCGCGGCCTGGCTGGGCGTCAGCAGCGCCACCAGCTTGGCCGCCTCCTTGTCGTTGCCGCTCTTGGCCGCCTTACTGTAGCGGTTGAGCGCTTTCTCCACCGTCGCCAGGTCGGCCAGGCACAGCTCGGTCTGGATGACTTCGATGTCGGCAATCGGATCGACGCGGCCGGCGACGTGGATCACGTTCGGGTCTTCAAAGCAGCGCACCACGTTGACGATGGCATCCGTCTCGCGGATGTGCGCCAGGAACTGGTTGCCCAGGCCCTCGCCCTTGCTCGCGCCCGCCACCAGGCCGGCGATGTCCACAAATTCG
>JAJTBK010000324.1 GCA_021286965.1 Comamonadaceae bacterium
AAGAAGGTGGCCGTGGCATCGCGCCCGCCCTTGGCCAGCAGGGGCACGTTTTTGTACAGCTTGCCGACGAACTCGGCCGCCTGTGCATCGCTGCCGCCGTTCTCGCGCACGCTGCCCCAGGCGGCCAGGTAGGCGTAGCGGCCATTGCCGCCGGTCTTGGGGTTGACGACGACGACCTTCACGTCCGGGCGCACCAGGTCGCTCCAGTCTTTGATGTTTTTCGGGTTGCCATGGCGCACCAGGAACAGCATGGTCGAGGTGGTGGGCGCGGCGTTGTGCGGAAACTTCTTCGCCCAGTCCTTGGCGACGACGCCGTTGTCGGCCAGGAACTGCACGTCGGTGGTGGTGTTGAACGTCACCACGTCGGCCGCCAGGCCGTCGTTGACGGCGCGCGCCTGGGCGCTGGAGCCGGCGTGCGACTGGTCCACCTTCACCTCCACACCCTTGGTCTTTTTGTAATGGGCGACGAAGGCGGCGTTGTAGTCCTTGTAGAACTCCCGCGCCACGTCGTACGAAACGTTGAGCAGCTGGTTCTGCGCAAAAGCCGTACCGCCCAGGGTAAGGGCCAGGGCTGCGGCCAGGGACTTGAGGGTGGATGCGTTCATGTTCGGCGTCGCCTTCCAAAGCTGAGGTAAGCAGCGATTGTCCGAACCTTCACATCCAACTCAAACGAATATATTTTTGTTTGTTAATCAGGATGGGGCATATCAAACCGCTTCCAGCTGCGGGTGCAACTGGTCGATCCAGTGGTCGAGCTCAGCCGCCGACACCTGCAGCAGCTGCAAGCAGGCGCTGCCGTGCTGCTGCCACTCGCGCGCCGGCGCCAGGCCCTCATGCTGGGCGACAAGAAAATCGGCCAGTGCGCCCAACGCCACCAGCTGGCGCACGGTGGGGGCAAAGCGCGCATCTGCCAGGCAGGCAAAGTCGTGGTGCAGCCAGATGGCCTGCGCCACGTCGCCCGGCAGGTGCCAGGTGCGCGCAACGATGGCGCCGACCACGGCATGGTCGGTGCGGTGGTTGGCGTTTTCCGTCTGGGTAAAAGTGCGGTCCTTGCGCGCCAGCGCCTCCGTCACCGTACTGGCGTACCCGCGCACGGCCTGCACCAGCACCGGAAAACCAATGTGGCAAAACAGCCCGAAGCTGTAGCCCAGCCCGGGGGCAAAGCCATACAGCTGGCTGCCAATGTGCTCGCAGGCGAGGGCGCGGCGCTGCGAGTCTTGCCAAAAATGCTCCAGCAGCGGCGACGACACCTGCAGCGCATGGCGCGTGATAAAGCCCGTGAGCAGCTGCACCGCCGGCCCAAAGCCGAGCACCGTCAGCGCCAGGCCGACGCTTTGCACCGGCTGCGCCAGGCCAAACCAGGGGCTGTTCGCCTGGCGCATGACGGCAGCGGCCAAGGCCACGTCCGACCCGACCAGTTGGTCGAGCGCGCCCATGTCGTGCGTGCCGCTGGCCGCGATGTGCTGCAGGCGCAGCAGCGCCTCAGGGCAAGGAGGAATGACGATGGCGCGCACGGCGGGCAAGGTGCGTGCCTGGGCGATGTGCTGGTCGATGGGGTGCTGTGTCACGGCGGGCTGGGTGTGTCTTTTTGTAGCGAAAGTCGATTGTCGCCGCAATCACGCCCGCTGGCGCCGCCCCTGCCAATGGTTGCAGCCGGGCATGGTCTCGCCCAGAAAGTCGAGGAAATGCCGCACTGCCGGCGCCAGCCCCCGGCGCGAAGGAAATACCGCGTGCACGATGCCCCCGGGGGGCGCCCAATCCGGCAGCAGCTGCTCCAGGGCGCCGCTGTGGATTTCCTCATGGCACATGTAATCGGGCAGCCAGCACCAGCCCGTGCCGGCCAGGGCGGCAAATTTGAGCGTCAGCAGGTCGTCGGCCACGTAGCGCGGGTTGCAGTGCACGGTGTGCACCTGGCCCTGGGCGTTGCGCAGCAGGCAGCTGGCGCGCCCATCGACGGCGGCCATGGCGATGCAATCCATGCGTGCCAGCGCGGCCAGCGTCTGCGGGCGCTCCTGGCGTGCGAGCAGCGCCGGGCTGGCGACCAGCACCTGGTGCGCACTATCGAGGCGCTTGACGACCATGCTGGCGCTGTCTTCGAGCGTGGCGCGCACGCGCAGGGCGACGTCGATGCCCTCTTCCACCAGGTTCACGGCGCGGTTGCTGACCTGCATTTCCAGGCGCACCTCGGGGTAGCGCGCCAAAAAGTCCGGGATCAGCTCGCCCAGCACGGTTTGCGCCAGCGTCACCGGGCAACTCACGCGCACCGTGCCGCGTGGCGCCTCCTGCACCTGCGCCACCAGCTCGTCTGCTGCCTGCGCCGATTCGCGCATCGCCTGGCAATGGCGCAAATACGCCTCGCCCACCTCGGTCAGCGCCAGGCTGCGCGTGGTGCGCTGCAACAGGCGCAGGCCCAGGCGCGCCTCCAGCTCGGCCACGCGGCGCGAGAGGCGCGATTTTGGAATGCCCAAGGCCCGCCCGGCAGCGGCAAAGCCGCCGCGCTCGGCCACCTCGGCGAAGAACAGCATGTCGTTGAAGTCTTGCATGGTGGGGATATTGTTCTACAGATGGAACAATCTATCGCAGCACTGGTGGCTTATCAATGTTTTTGCTTCAATGGACAATCGCTGCACTGCAACAAAAACCACTTTCTTCAGGAGCCCCTCATGCAACTGCTGCACATTGATTCGGCCATCACCGGCACCCAGTCCATTTCCCGCCAGCTGACGGCGCAGATCGCCGCCGCCTGGCAAGCGCACCACCCCGGCACCGAGGTGCAGCACCTGGACCTGGTGCAAGACACCCCGGCCCACTTCACCATGGATGCCATGGCCCCACGCACTGGCCAGACCGAGGGCCTGAGCGCTGCGCAGCAGCAGGAGAACGCCGTTTCCGAACGCCTGGTGCAGCAGTTCCTGGCGGCCGACGTGATCGTTATCGGTGCGCCGCTGTACAACTTCAGCATTCCGAGCCAGCTCAAGGCCTGGATCGACCGCATCGCCCAGCCCGGGCGCACCTTCCGCTACACCGCCAACGGCCCTGAGGGCCTGGCCAAGGGCAAGACGGTGATCGTGGCCTCCAGCCGGGGTGGTTTCTATTCCACCAGCGAAGCCGGCCGTGCCATGGAGCACCAGGAAAGCTATCTGCAGACCGTGATGGGCTTTTTCGGCATCACCGACGTGCGCTTCGTGCGCGCCGAAGGCGTGGCCATGGACAAGGACAAGGCCCTGGCTGCCGCCAGCCAGGCCCTGGCCAGCGTGCTGCATGGCCCGGCAGCGAACCAGGCGCGCGTCAGCGCCGCTGCCTGAGCCGTGCAGGCTGCGGTGCACAGCGGTTAAGCTCGCACCCTGGCGGCCCGACCCCGGACCGCCAGGCAGGCCCTACCCGGGCCTTTGACGCGATCTGCAGCGCCCCACCCCTGGCGCCCGCCTTCTGAGAAAACACCGCACATGACACACTGGACCCTGGCCGCACGCGCGGCAAAAATGAACCCCTCGGTGATCCGCGAGATCCTCAAGGTCACCGAGAAGCCCGGCATCATCAGCCTGGCTGGCGGCCTGCCCTCGCCCAAGACCTTCCCGGTCGATGCCTTTGCCAGCGCCTGCGCAGCAGTGCTGACGCACGACGGCGCAGCCGCCCTGCAGTACGCCGCCAGCGAGGGCTACGCCCCCTTGCGCGCAGCCATTGCCGCGCACCTGCCCTGGGACGTGGATCCGGCCCAGGTGCTCATCACCACCGGCTCGCAGCAGGGCCTGGACCTGGTGGCCAAGGTACTGATCGACGAAGGCAGCCGCGTGCTGGTCGAAACCCCCACCTACCTCGGTGCGCTGCAGGCCTTCACGCCCATGCAGCCGCAGGTCGTGGGCGTGGCCAGCGACGACGAGGGTGTAGACATCGACGACCTGACCGCCCAGGCCGGCAGCGGCGCCAGCAAGGCGCGCTTTCTGTACGTGCTGCCCAACTTCCAGAATCCCACCGGCCGCACCATGAGTGAAGCGCGCCGCGCCGCCCTGTCGGCCAAGGCGGCCGAACTGGGCATTCCGCTGATCGAAGACAACCCCTACGGCGACCTGTGGTTCGACAGCCCGCCAGCGGCGCCCCTGACGGCGCGCAACCCCGAGGGCTGCATCTACCTGGGCAGCTTCTCCAAGGTGCTGGCGCCGGGCCTGCGCCTGGGCTACATCGTTGCGCCCCAGGCCGTGTACCCGAAACTGCTGCAGGCCAAGCAGGCGGCCGACCTGCACACCCCCGGCTTCAACCAGCGCATGGTGGCCGAGGTGCTCCAGGGCGACTTCCTCGCGCGCCACGTGCCCACCATCCGCGCGCTGTACAAGCAGCAGCGCGATGCCATGCTCGTCGCCCTGGAGCGCGAAATGGCCGGCCTGGGCGTGCACTGGAACAGCCCGCAGGGCGGCATGTTTTTGTGGCTGCGCCTGCCCGAGGGGCTGGACGCCACAGCCCTGCTGGCCGAGGCCGTGCAGCGCAACGTGGCCTACGTGCCCGGCGCCGCCTTCTACGCCGAGCACGCCGACCCGCGCACGCTGCGCCTGTCCTTCGTCACGGCCAGCAGTGAGCAGATCAACACCGGCATTGCCGCGCTTGCCGCCACGGTGCGCGCCGCACGGGGCGGCTAGGCCCCGTGAGCTGATGAAAAACCTGCCTAAGGCACAACAGGCAAGTGTCAGTAGCTATCAAAATGAGAGCTACCGAGCGCTGCTGTGCTGGCGTACCCAGCCCTGGTAGCTGTCGAGCCAGGTTTGCACAAAGCCCCGGCTGGCAGCCCCCAGGCTGCCATCGGCGTCAAACAGCCCTTCCTTGGCCTGCAAAAAAGCCTCCGGCTGGGCCAGGGTGGGCATGTTCAGGAACACCAGCACGTTGCGCAGGTGCTGCTGCGCCATGGCGGTGCCGATGGCGCCGATGGAGACCCCGATCACGCCTGCCGGCTTGCCCGTCCAGGCGCTGTCGCCGTAGGGGCGCGAGCCCTGGTCGATGGCGTTTTTCAGCACGCCAGGAATGGAGCGGTTGTACTCGGGGGTGACGAACAGCACCCCCTGGGCCGCCTTGAGCGCCCCCTTGAAGCGCTGCACGGCGGCACAGGGCTGGCTTTCCTCGTCCTGGTTGAACAGGGGCAGGTCGTCGATGCGCAGCTGCTCAAAGGAAAAATCGGCAGCCCCCATGTGCATCAGGGCCCGGGCCAGGCGCAGATTGTGCGAATCCTGGCGCAGGCTGCCGACGATGACGGCGATACGGTAGGTCATACAAGCCTTTCAAGCGGGTGGAAGAAACACCCATCCTGCCGCAAAGGCGCCAACCTTACCAGCGCAATTTAGCGGTGCGAGAGCCTGCGCACCGCCCAGTCGCCCAGGCTTTGCACGGCCTGCACAAAGAAGATCAGCACCAGCACCACGGCCAGCATGATCTCGGGCAGAAAGCGCTGGTAGCCGTAGCGAATGCCCAGGTCACCCAGGCCGCCACCGCCCACGGCGCCGGCCATGGCGGAGTAGCCCGTGAGGCTGACGAAGCTGATCGTCAGGCCGGCGACGATGCCCGGCAGGGCCTCGGGCAGCAGCACTTTCCAGACGATTTGCCAGGTGCTCGCGCCCAT
>JAJTBK010000331.1 GCA_021286965.1 Comamonadaceae bacterium
CTGGGCGCCATGCGCAAGATCACCGAAGAGGGCGTGCACTTTGCCTCGCCCGTGAACGGCGACAAGCTCTTCATGTCACCCGAGGTGAGTATGCAGATCCAGACGATTTTGAATTCCGACATCGTCATGCAGCTCGATGAATGCACGCCGTATGAAACCAACGGCCACCTGACGACCGAAGCCGAGGCGCGCAAGAGCATGGAAATGAGCCGCCGCTGGGCCGCGCGGTCGAAAGCCGAATTCGAGCGCCTGGGCAATCCGAACGCGCTCTTTGGCATTGTGCAAGGCGGCATGTTCGAGCACCTGCGCCAGGAGTCGCTCGAAGCCCTGGTGGCGATGGACTTTCCCGGCTACGCCGTGGGCGGCGTCTCCGTGGGCGAGCCCAAGGAGCAGATGCTGCAGATCATGGCGCACACGCCGCACCGCCTACCCAAGCACAAGCCGCGCTACCTCATGGGCGTGGGCACACCCGAAGACCTGGTCGAAGGCGTGGCCCAGGGCGTGGACATGTTCGACTGCGTCATGCCCACCCGCAACGCGCGCAACGGCACCGTTTTCACACGCTACGGCGACCTCAAAATCCGCAACGCCCGCCACAAGACAGACCACCAGCCCCTGGACAGCAGCTGCACCTGCTACGCCTGCGCCGGCAAGGACGGCGTGGCCTGGGACGACGGCGGGCGCGGCGGCTTTAGCCGCGCCTACCTGCACCACCTCGAACGCTGCGGCGAGATGCTCGGACCCATGCTCACCACCATCCACAACCTGCATTACTACCTGAATTTGATGCAGGAAGTGCGCGATGCGCTCGACGCCGGGCGCTTTGCCGCCTTCCGGGCGCAGTTCAAGACCGAGCGCGCCTGCGGGGTGTGAGCACAGCCATGCACGCTACGGATTTACGCCCGACGCTGGCGATCTCCATCGTCAGCCACGGCCACGGCCCCCTGGTGCAGGAACTGCTCCTGGCCCTGGCCCAACACAGCGGCGCCGGCATTGCACGCGTCATCCTGACGCTCAACATCCCTGAGCCACCTCCGCAAGCGCCCACAGGCGGCTGGCCGTTTGTGCTCGAACTGCGCCACAACACCCACCCCCTGGGCTTTGGCCCGAACCACAACCGGGCGCTGGCGGGCGCCACCGAGCCCTTCGTCTGCATTCTGAACCCCGACATCAAGCTGCACGCCACCGATCCGTTCCCCGCCCTGATGCAAACGGCCGCCCAAACCAGCGTCGGCTGTGCCTACCCACTGCAGCTCGATGCCCAAGGCCGGCACCAGGACAGCGAACGCAGCCTGCCCAGCCCCTGGCAGGTGCTGCGGCGCAGGCTGCGCCGCCACCTGGCGCCACCGGCGGCGGTAGAGTGGGTCAACGGCGCCTGCCTGGTACTGCGGCGCAGCGTCTGGCAGGCCCTGGGCGGGTTCGACGAGCGCTACTTCATGTACGGCGAGGACGTCGATCTGTGCCTGCGCCTGCGCCTGCAGGGACTGCAGCTGGCACGCGCGCCAGCGCACATCGAGCACACCGGCCAACGCGCCAGCCACCGCGCCTGGCGCCCCTTCTGGTGGCATGTCTGCAGCCTGGTGCGGCTGTGGCGCTCGCCCGTGTATAAAGCCGCCCTGCAACTGCGCCACGCCCCCGAAAAAACGACCACCGCTTCATGATCTGGCTTTCGCTCATCGCCTTTTTGACTGCTGCAATTGCAGCCGGAGCCGTCATCCGGTTTGCGCGCCACCACGCACGGCAGTACGGGCACGATATGCCCCAGCGTTTTCACCACGGCCACGTACCCCGGCTCGGCGGGCTCGCCATCGTGCTCGGCATGGGCCTGAGCTGGCTGCTGGGCATCGCCTCCACCCTGTGGGGTGATCCCGCCTCGCTGCGCATGGGGGAGTGGGCGGTTTTCTGGCTCATCGCCCTGCTGCCCAGCGCCTGCGGCGGCATCGCCGAAGACATCACGCAGCGCCTGTCCGTGCGTTACCGCCTGCTCCTCACCGCGCTCAGCGGCCTGCTCGCCGTGCTGCTGCTGCAGCTGCGCGTGACAGAACTCGACATTCCCTGGATCGACCAATACCTGCTGCAGCCCCTGCCCTGGCTCGGCATCGGCATTGCCCTGCTGGCCGTGGCGGGCCTGCCCCACGCCTTCAACATCATCGATGGCTACAACGGCCTCGCCGGCATGGTGGCCCTCATCATCTGCCTGGCCCTGGCCCACGTCGCCCTGCAGGTGGGCGACCGCACCCTGGCAGCCCTGCTGCTCAGTACCGCCGCCGCCACCGGCGGCTTCCTGCTCTGGAACTACCCCCGGGGCCTGCTGTTCGCCGGCGACGGTGGCGCCTACATCTGGGGCACGGTGATCGCCATGGCCTGCCTGTACCTGGTGCAACGCAACGCCGGCATCTCGCCCTGGTTCCCCGTCCTGCTGCTGATCTATCCGATTTGGGAAACCTGTTTTTCCG
>JAJTBK010000332.1 GCA_021286965.1 Comamonadaceae bacterium
ACCACCGACCCGATGGCAGATTAAAAAACGCCCAGCCCCTTGAGCATCACCACCAGGATCAGCGCCGGCGTCACCCAGCGCAGCAGCACGAACAGCACCCCGGCCAGGGCGCCGTTGTGCAGCTGGCCTTGGTTGGACAGCGCCCGGGCAAAGCCCTCGCGCCCCCAGGCCCAGCCCACGCACAGCGCCAGGCCGATGCCGCCCACGGGCATGAGCAGGTTCGACGAGACGTAGTCCGCCCAGTCGAACACCGTGCGCCCGCCGGGCGTGAACTGTGCCAGCGTGCTGCCGCTCAGGGCGCTGCCCGCGCCCAGCAGCACCAAAATCACCAGCGTGGCGATGGTGGCGTGGCTGCGGCGCAGGCCCCAGCGCTCGTGCAGGATGACCACCGGCACCTCCATGATGGAGAGCATGGCGCCGGTGGCGGCAATGGCCGTCAGGATGAAGAACGCCGCCAGCAGCACCTGCCCGCCGGGCATTTGCGCAAACACGGCGGGAATGGTGATGAACACCAGCGACGGCCCGGCCGAGGGCGCAAAGCCAAAGCTGAAGACGGCCGGAAAAATCGCCATGCCGGCGAGCAGCGACACCGACAGGTCCGCCAGCATCACGCGCGTGGCCGTGGCCGGGATGTTTTGCTCTGGCGTGAAGTAGCTGCCGTAGGTCATCATCGTGCCCATGCCGATGGAGAGCTTGAAAAACGCCAGCCCCATGGCGGTGAGCACCACGGCGGGCGTGATCTTGTGCCACTCGGGCTCGAACAGAAAGCGCAGCGCTGCCCCCGTGCCCGGCAGCGTCAGGCTGTAGCCGCACAGCAGCAGCAGGAGCAAAAACAGCAGCGGCATGAGTTTTTTCGTCATCGCCTCGATGCCCTTGGTCACCCCCATGAGCAGGATGGCGGCAATGAAGGCCAGCACCAGCCACTGCCACAGCAGCGACTGCACCGGGTCGGCCACCAGGGCGCTGAAGGCGGCTTGCGTGCTCGCCGGGTCACTCGAAAGCAGGCGGCCCGAAAGCGCCTTGGCGACGTAGGCAAAGACCCAGGCCACGACCTCGGAGTAGAACGACAGGATCAAAAACGCCGCCGCCATGCCCGCCGCACCGATGAGCCACCAGGGCGCGCCGCCGGGGCTGAGCTGGCGCAGCGCGGTGATGGGGTTGGCCTTGGCCTGGCGGCCGATGCTGATCTCGGCCACCATCAGCGGCAGGCCGATGAGCAGCGTGGCCAATAGGTAGACCAGCAAAAAGCCGGCGCCGCCGTTGGCGCCGGTGAGGGAAGGGAACTTCCAGATATTGCCCAGGCCCACGGCCGAGCCTAGGGTGGCGGCAAGGACGCCAAAGCCAGAGGTAAACCCAGCGCGCGCGGTGGTGTTGGCGGGGGCGCTGGTGGCGCCGGGGGAGCTTGGTTTGCTCATAAATTGATAGCTGCTAGCGCGCATTGGTGTTGCGCGGGGGGCGTATTTTGCCTCAAGGAAAAGGTACTTCAGGCGCTGTTCAGCGTTGCCTTAGGCGCGTACCGGCCCGGGGTGGCCGTCGGTGACGACGAACTGCGCCAGGTTGTAGGCCGGGCTGCGGGCGTCGAGCGGGTTGGCCACGGCGCGCAGCGTGGTGCGCCAGGTCTGCGGCGTGATTTCGGCCAGGCCGTAGCCGCGCTCCTCGCAGCGCGCGAGCAGCACATGCGGGTTGTGGCGGGCGATGGCGTCCACCTTGTCCTGCGTCGTGCCGCTGCGCGAGCTGATCGAGGTGCTGCAGAACTCGCTCGCCAGCAGGGCGGAGTCGGGCTGTTCGGCCTCGGCGTGCACCTGGCAGACGTAGTTCTGGTGGATGTCGCCGCCCAGGAACACGGTGTTGCGCTGTGGGTGCTGTTGCAGGCTGGCGAGCAGGCGCGCGCGCGCCGCCGGGTAGCCATCCCAGTTGTCGGTGCTTTGCAGGCCCGAGGGGTAGTGGCGTGGCGAGAACAGGGTTTGCTGCGCCAGCACGCTCCAGCGCGCTGGCGCCTGTGCCAGCTGCGCCGCCAGCCACTGCTCTTGCGCCGGGCCGAGCAGGGTGCGTGCCCGGTCGTGCAGGCTCGGGCAATCGCTGGCGCGTACGCTGGCGGCGCCGCTGCTGCCGGGCTGGCGGCAGGCTTGCCAGTCGCGGTACTGGCGGTCGTCGAGCAGGTGGATGCGCGCCAGCTGACCCCAATCGAGGCTGCGGTACAGCTGCAGGCCGCCTTGCAGCCAGGCCGTGGCGGACAGGGGCATGTTCTCGTAGTACGCCTGGAAGGCGGCAGCGCGCTGGGGCGCAAAAGCCTGGGCGCCGTCGGGGCCGGCGCGCCCGGCGCTGCCGGCCCAGTCGTTCTCGACCTCGTGATCGTCCCAGGTCACGGCCCAGGGGCAGGCGGCGTGTGCGGCCTGCAGCAGCGGGTCGCTTTTGTACAGGGCGTAGCGGTCACGGTAGTCCTGCAGGGTGCGTGCCAGCGGCAGGTCGTGGCTGCGCGCCAGGGTGCTGCGCTCGCGCGGGCTGGCGTATTCGTAGATGTAGTCGCCCAGGAACAGCACCAGGTCGGGGGCGTCTTGCGCCGCGTGCCACCAGGCGGCGTATTGCCCGTGCTCCCAGCGCTGGCAGGAGGCGAACACCAGGCGCAGCTGCGCCGGCATGTCGGTGTGCGCCGGTGCGGTGCGCGTGCGCCCGGTGGCGCTGGTGGCGCCGCCGCAGTGAAAGCGGTAGAAGTACCAGCGCCCCGGCTGCAGGCCCTGCAGCTGCACGTGCACGCTGTGGCCCCATTCGGGTGCGGCCAGCGCCTGGCCGCGTTGCACCGGGCGGCGAAACTGCGCGTCGTGCGCCAGCTCCCAGTGCACGGTCTGCGCTGGCAGCTGTGGCTGGGCGCCGGCCAGGCGTGTCCACAGCACCAGGCTGTGGGCGCCGGGCTCGCCGCTGGCCACGCCCAGGGCAAAGGGGTCTTGCTGCCAGGGCTGGGGGTTGGCCCAGGCCCAGCGCGGCAGTTGCATGGCGCAAGCGGCCAGGGCGGCGCGCTGCAGCCAGGCGCGCCGCGCGGCGTTCACGCCGGCACGACGCGGTTTTTGCCGGCGCGCTTGGCCAGGTACATGCCCTGGTCGGCGCGGCGGATGGCATCGGTACTGGTTTCGTCGGCGCCGAGCTGGGCCACGCCGGCACTGAAGGTGATGAGCAGCTTTTCGTTGTTCTGCAGGAAAAACCGCGTCGTCAGCTCGCGCTGCAGGCGCTGCATGGCCTGCACGCCCTGGGCCTGGGTGGTGTCGGGCAGCACGAGCACGAATTCTTCGCCGCCGTAGCGCGCCAGCATGTCCTGCGGGCGCATGACGGAGCGCGTGACCTCGGTCAGGTGCTGCAGCGCGGCGTCGCCGCTGGCGTGGCCCAGGCGGTCGTTCAGGGCCTTGAAGTTGTCGATGTCGAGCAGCGCCACGCACAGCGGCGAGCCCAGGCGGCGCGCGCGTGCCAGCTCGCGCTCCATGGTTTCATCCAGGCCCTTGCGGTTGAGGGCGCCGGTCAGTGGGTCGTGGCGTGCCAGGGCGCTGGCCTGGTCGAGTTCCTCCTGCAGGCGCGCGATCTCGGCGCGTTTTTCTTCGGCACGCGTGCGCAGGGTCTGCAGCTCTTCGTGCGCCACGCGGCTGTCGAGCGCCATGGCGCGGGTGGCGTTCATGACCTCGTGCAGCACCGGGGTGATGTCTTCGAGCCGGCTGGCCTGGCCGATCTGGTCGGCGCAGCGTTCGAGCGTGAGGTGGAATTGGTCGCTGGTGGAGCAGATGCGCGTCAGGCGCTCGATGAAGGTGGCCAGCAGCTCCTTCATTTGCTCCTGCGCTTCGTTCGAGCGGGCGCGGGCTTCGGTTTGCTTGAAGATGACGTCTTTGAGGCGCCGCTGCACGTCGTCGAGGCGGCGCAGGGTCAGCGGCGGGGTGGCGGCGGCCATCAGCGCCTCGGCCTGGCCGCGCAGCCAGTCGTCGTTCGGGCTCAGGGCGGAGATGTTCTCGAACACCAGGTGCAGCAGCGCCAGCAGGCCCAGACGGATGGCCTGCAGCTCTTCGGCGGAGAACGACAGGCGGTAGCTGAAGTTGGCCAGCAGCAGTGCCAGGGTCGAGCTGGGCGGCTGGCCGGCGCGCAGCAGCTGCGTGACCTCCAGCGCCATGTCGTGCACGCGCGGATCGTCTTCGCTCAGGATGGTGCGCAGGCTGTCGAGCAGGCGCGCCAGCTGTTCGGCCAGGTCGTCCGGCAGCACCTGCAGGGCCTCGGGTTCGGGTGGCGGCAGGGCGGTGCCGGCGGCGTGCAGGCCGAGGTTGGCGTAGCCTACGAGCACGCTCTGCAGCGCCGTCCAGTCCTGGCGGTGCACGGCGGCGCCGAATTGTTCCAGCAGGCGGATTTGCGGGGGGGTCTGTGCCGGCAGCACGCGCATGATGGCGCGCAGCGGGCCCTCGGGAAAGCCCAGGCTGGCAGCGGGCACGCCGGCGATTTCGGCATACACCATCTGGTAATGCTCGGGCGTGGGCGCGAGCCGGCGCAGGGCCAGCTGTTTGAGGGTTTCGCGCGCGATGTCGGAGGTGGTGCGTTCTGCCATAGGCCATGCCAAGCGGTAGCGTTGGACGGCTGCGAGTGTGACAGAAGAAAACCCCGCACACGTTCTCGGGGCAGCACGTGCGCGGGGTTGTTGTTTTTGTGCCGTTGGGTCAGGCGGCCTGGGGCTGCAGCAGGGTGTGCAGGGTGTTGAGCAGTTCCTCCTCGGCGTAGGGCTTGGTCAGGAAGCAGTCCACGCCCGCGCGCAGGGCCAGGGCGCGGTGTTTCTCGGTGTGGCGCGAGGTGATCATGACAATGGGCGTGTGGCGCGTGGGGTCGTGCTGGCGCAGGGCAGCAGCCAGTTCGAGTCCGTTCATGCGCGGCATTTCCAGGTCGGCCACGACCAGCTGCGGGCAGCGGCGCTGGGCCAGGCCCAGGGCTTCGACGCCGTCGCGTGCGGCCACGACTTCAAAGCCGGCATCCTGCAGCAGCTGTTCCATGGTGCGGCGTACGCTGACCGAGTCGTCCACCACCAGGCACAGGGGCAGGGCGTTGCTGGTGGCGCTGCCCTGGGGGGCGGCCGGGGCGCCGTCGGCGTGCCAGGCGCGCAGCAGGTCGGGCAGATCGAGCACCGGGGCCACGGCGCCATCGCCGAGGATGGTGCTGCCGTCGATCCCGAGGTGGGGTGGCAGCAGCGGGTGCAGGGGCTTGACGACGACGTTGCGTGCATCGTTCAGCTCGGGCACGAGCACCGCCGTGCGCTGGCGCTGCGCGTCGCGCACCACCATCACGGCTTGCACGCCGCCGGCCTGCTGCAGTGTCTGGGCCGGCAGGGACAGCAGCTGCTCCAGGTGCAGGGCGGGCAGCGTTTCGCCTTGCAGCGGGTACTGCAGCGCTGCGCCGTCCGGGGACGGCAGCAGGCCGTCGGCGGGCAGGATGTGTTCCACGCCGCGTACCGACAGTGCCAGCACGTGCTGCGCCGAGCGGCTGACCATGACCTGGGTGGCGCTCAGCTGCAGCGGGAATTGCATCTCGAAGCAGCAGCCTTGGCCGGGGGTGGACTGGATGTCGAGCGTGCCGCGCAGCTCGGCCACTGCACGCTGCACCAAGTCCATGCCCAGCCCTCGGCCGGAGAGCATGGTGGCGGTGCTGCGGGTGGAAAAGCCCGGGTGCAGGATCAGGCGCAGGGTTTGCGCATCGCTCAGAACGGTGTCGGCGTCGATCAGGCCCTGGGCCAGCGCCTGGTGGCGGATGGCCGCGCGATCGAGCCCCTGGCCGTCGTCTTCGCAGCGCAGCACGATGTGCGCGCCGCTGCTGGCAAAGTGCAGCCGGATGGTGCCGTGCTCCGGCTTGCCCCGCTGCTGGCGGGTGGCGGCGTCTTCGATGCCGTGATCGACGGCGTTGCGCAGCAGGTGCATCAGCGGGTCGAGCACCTGCTGCAGCCATTGGGTATCGACCAGGGTCTGGGCCCCGTCGAGCTGCAGTTGCACGGGCTTGCCGCCCATGCGCGCGGCCTGGCGCACGGTGCGCTGGATGCGGGGTGCGACCGAGGCCACCTCGACCATGCGCGCGCGCAGGATCTGGCGCTGCAGCTCCAGGCCCAGGCGCTCTTTGTGCGCCAGCAGCTCGCGCAGCTGTGCCGTCGTTTGCTCCAGGGTGCGCGCCACTTCGCGCTGGTCGGAGTCGGACTCGACGATGCGCCGCGACAGCATGTGCAGCTCGTTGTATTGGTCCATTTCCAGGGCATCGAGCGCGCCTTGCACGCCGCCGCGCATCCCGGCGCCGCGCACGTCCACCAGCTGCTCCAGGTCTTGCGCCCATTGGCTGAACTGGCGTGTGCCGCTGCGCAGGGTGTGCATCTCCTGGCCCAGCTGGGCGATGCGGTCTTGTACTTGCGACAGCAAGATGGACGATTCCCCCGCCAGCTGCAGCAGCGCATCGACCAGGGCCGCTGGCACGCGCAGCATGGCCTGGGGCTCTTCGGCGTCGTTCGGGGTGCTGGCCGGGGGCTGGGTGGGGGCGGGCGTGGGCGCGACGGTGGCGGGCGCATCGTCCTCGGGCAGGCCCTGGGTGTCGATGCGCTGTGCCCAGTCGAGCACCTGCTGGTACAGCGGCAGGCATTCGGCCGGTGCCGGGGCGCCGGCGAGCACGGCCTCGCCCATGGCTTCGAGGGCGTCGGCCGCTTCCAGCAGCAGTGCACGCAGCGCCGTCGGCGGTTGGCGCTGTGCGCGTTCCAGGGCGACGAGGATGTCTTCGAGCGCGTGCGTCAGGTGGGCAATGCCGGCAATGCCGACGGTGTTGCTCGCACCCTTGAGGGTGTGGGCCACGCGCCGTGCGTCCTCCAGGTCGCTGGGCGTGCCGCCCTCGGCCAGGCGCTGCGCCAGGGCCGTGAAGGCCTGCGCGTGCTGCGGCAGTTCGAGCAGCAGGCTGTCGAGCACGGCGCGATCGACGTCGCTGGGTATCGTCAGGTCGAGGTCTGCGGCGGCTGCCTGCAGTGGGCGGTTGTGGTTCGGGCGCACGCCCACCAGTTCCACCTGCGTCAGGGCTGCCGTCCAGGCCGAGTCTTCGGCCGGTGGCGCTGGCAGCGGCCAGTGGGCGTTGCCCCGCAGCCAGGCCAGGGGTTGGGCACCGTCCGGGGCGCAGGGGTCGGCCAGGTGGTCGATGACCTGCAGTGGCCAGTGCCGCAGCAGTTCGATGCGTTCAGGCGTGAGCGCCGCCTCGCCCTGGTGCAGGGCGTTGGCGTTGGCCTGCACGCCGCGCAGCCAGGCGTGCAGCGCCGGCAGGCCGACGGCGTCCACGGCGTCGGCGAGAAAGCCCAGTTGCTCGGTGTACATGGCCAGGGCCTGGGCCTCCAGGGCACCGCTGGAAATTTCGTGTGGCAGGGCCGAAAGGGCCTCGCACAGCACGTCCAGCTCCTCGCGTGCCACCAGGGCCGGGGTTGTGACCACGGGCGGTGGGCCCCAGGTGGTGGCGGCCACGGCAGCAGCCGGCAGGATCGCAGTGGCATCTTCCGCCGGCGTGGCTTCGAGGGCGAAGGCGGCAGCATCTTCGTGCAGGCGCTCCTGTACCACCTGGCCGAAGAAGTCAGGCAGCTGTGGGAACCAGGGCAGGGCCTGCAGCGGCAGCAGCAGCGCGGCGCTGTCCGCGTGCGCCCCGCTGGCGGCCAGCAGCAGCGCCATGAGCTGGGCCGGGGTCTCGGCCAGGGCCTGGCGTTCGCTGGCGTTGGGGGCGTGCGTGCCGCGCTGCTCCAGGCCCAGGGCCAGCAGCATGGTCAGGTGCTGTACGCCCAGCAGGCGGGCGCTGGCCGCCGCCTCGCGCAGCGCCACCAGGCGGGCGTGGTAGGTCGGCGCCAGGGGCGCGCCAGGCGGCGCCATGTCCAGCAGTGCGGCCTGGTCCAGAAGATCGAACAACGCGGCCTCGACGGCGGCGCGTGCGGTGGCAGTCAACGGCAACGGCATGGCAGTGGTTTAGTGGGCTTCGCGGCGGCGGGGGAGCTTGAAGACGCTCACTTCGCGCACCAGGGTCTGGGCGTAGTCCACCAGGCGCGTCGTGGCCTCGGTCTGGGCCGACAGCTGCTGCGTGGTGTCGCGTGCGCTGCGCTGGATGGTTTCGGCACGGGTCTGCAGCGTCTGCCCGGCACGGGCCTGCTCCAGCGAGGTGCTGGCGATGCCGCGCACGTTGGCGGCCAGGTCGTCGGTGGCCTGCTGCGAGCCCTTCATCTGCGAGCCGGCCTCGTCGGCCAGCTTGGAGACGTCCACCACCTGCGCGATGGCGTTGTTCATGGCGAGCACGGTTTCCGAGGTTTCGGATTGGATCGAGGTCACCAGGGTGGCGATTTCACGCGTGGCCTCGCGCGCGTTTTCCGACAGGCGCTTGACTTCGTCGGCCACGATGGCAAAGCTGCGGCCCGCTTCGCCGGCGGCGGTGGCCTGCATGGAGGCGTTCAGCGCCAGGATACCGGTGCGCTCGGCAATCGAGCTGATCAGGCCCACGACCTGGGTGATTTCCTGCGAGCGCTCGCCCAGGCGCTTGATGCGCTTTTCGGTCTCGCGGATCAGGTCGCGCGATTCGTTGATGCCCAGCACCGTCTTGTCCACGGTCTGCAGCGCCTGGCGCGTGGTGCGCACGGCCATTTCGGCCGAGTCGTTGGCTTTTTGCGCCATGTGCGACAGCTGGGTCAGCACGGTGGCCGCTTGCGAGAGCTCGCGCGCGGCAGTTTCCACTTCGTCCTGGCTCTGCGTGGCGGCGTGCATGGCCTGGTCGGCGCTGCTTTTCACCTGCTGCGTGGCGCTGTTGACGCTGTGCGACACGTCCGTCACGGTGCCCAGCACCTTGGCGGTTTCGGCGGTCAGCATGTTCATGGCGTCGCCAATGGCGCCGGTCACGTCCTCGGTCACGGGCACGCGGATCGACAAATCCTTGTGCGCTGCCACCTGGCCCACGGCCTGCATTATGTCCACCACCGAGTTGCTGATCTGCTCGCTCTCGCGCACCTGCTTGTCCAGTGTCTGCAGGCGCTCGTCGAGCAGCTGGTCCAGGGCCTTGCCCAGTTCGGCCAGCTCGTCCTGGCCTTGCAGGCCGACGCGCACGTTGTAGTCGCCAGCGCGCAGGCGCTGCAGGGCCGCTTGCAGCTGGCCAATGGGTTGCAGCATGGCGCGCACGGTGATGAAGGCGGCGGCGGCGCCGAGTGCGGCGGCGATGCCGGCCAGGGCCAGCAGCAGCCACTTGGCGCGCTCGGTCGAATCGAGCTGCTGCTGGCGGCGCATGGTGTCGGACTTGGCGGTGATGTCGATCAGGTTGTTGAACGCCTTGACGTTGGCAGCCCCCAGGGGCGTGGTGTACTGCGCGCGCCATTCGGCGGCCTCGTCGGCCTTGCCCTCGGCCACCAGGGTGAACCATTGCGCGCGGCGCTCCTTGTAGGCGTGCCAGGCCTGGACGGTGGCGGCGTGGGCCTGGATTTCTTCCTCCGTCAGGCCGGGGGCGTCGCGGTAGGCTTGCAGGTTGTCTTCGAGGGTTTGGTACAGCCCCGGCTCTTCGCCGACGATTTTTTTACGGTTTTCGGCATCGGTCAGCACCAGGAACTGCGGAAAGCCATAGCGCAGCGCCCACAGTGCCGACTGGGCGCGGCCGAGGAAGGCCTCCTTGCCCTGGGTCAGACGGATGGTTTGTTCGAGCTGGTTGATCTGCAGCAGGTTCATGGTGCCAACGCCGACCAGGGCGGCGAGCACGACGGCAAAACCAAACAGCAGCTTGTGGCGGATGGTGAATTTCATGAAAGGGCCGCCTCGGTGGCGGTGGTGAGGGGGGAGAAAAAAGATTCAGGGCTGGGCCAGGCGCTGCAGCAGGGCGGGGAGATCCATCTCCCACCAGTGCTGCTCGGTGCCGGCCTCGGTGGCCACCCAGGCGCGCACGGTGCAGGCGGCGTAGGGGCCATCGGGCACGGCCACTGCCACGGCGGGCGGGCGCAGGGCCACCAGCTGCGGCAGCTGCGCCAGCAGCAGGCCGGCACGCTGCGCGCCCTGGCCCAGCACCAGGGCGCGGTGCAGATGCGGGCGGATGCCGTGGCGCGGCGTGCTGCGGGCCGACAGGGGGGTGAACAGCGGCACGATGGCGCCGCGCAGGTTCAGCACCCCGGCCAGGCCCGGGTGGCTGCGCGGTATGGGGTAGATCGGCAGGTCATCGACGAGCTCGGTCAGTACCCCCGCGCCGAGCACCATGGGCAGGGCGTCGAAGACAAAGCCGTAACGCGGCTCACCCGAAGGCGGGGCGCTGGCGGCGGAGAGTTCGGCGTACATGCGGGCTCGGGGCTCAGGCGGCGAACTTCAGGGCGTCGATGATCTGGTCGGCGCTGTAGGGCTTGGCGATCAGGCATTTGCCGCCTTGTGTCTTGGCCCAGACCTGGTCGGCCTTGGTGGATTTGGTGGAGACGAAAACCACCGGGATGCCCTTGGTGTCGGCGTGCTCGGCGAGGGCGCGGCTGGTGCCGTAGCCGTCGAGCTGGGGCATGACGATGTCCAGGAAGATGATGTTCGGGCGTTCGGCGCGGGCGCGCTCGATGGCTTGTTCGCCGTTGTTGGCGGTGCTTACCATCCAGCCGGCATCTTGCAAGATGGTGCGCAGGTGGGACAGCTCGGTCAGGGAGTCATCAACGATCAGGGCCTTGTTGGCAGGCATGGGTTTCTCCGGTGTGGGGCAAAAAAGCGGGGGTATCAGGCCAGGGCTTGCGCCGGTGCGCGCAGCCAGGCGCTCAGGTCGTCGGTGCCCAGGCGCTTGCGCAGCACCTTGCTCAGGGCGGCGTGGAAGGCGCTCAGGGTGACGGGCTTGGTCAGGTAGCTGTCGCAGCCGACCAGGGCGCCGCGTGCACGGTCGAAGGGCGAGGATTGGCTCGTCAGGATGATGACGGGTGTGTTCTTGTGCT